>JAMBLK010000157.1 GCA_023336855.1 Actinomycetes bacterium | reverse complement strand
TCCTCGCCAACGATGAACAGGTCGGTCGTCACGACCGATGGGGCGATCGCCCCCAGCAACGGAGCGACAGCGAACAGCAGGGCTATGAACGTGACGGCGCGGTAGCGGATCCCCCCGGACCCGAGATCAGAGCGGGAGGGCTTCACGTACGACGTCGAGAAGTGGCCATGGGTTGACACCGAACACGATCGTACTCACGACCACGACCGCAAGGACGAGACGCAGCACGGTCGACGGCTCGAGCGCCGGTGCATCTTCCTCCGCGGATCCGAAGAACATCTTGGCGGCGATGCGGAAGTAGACGTACAGGCCGACGACCGTCGTCAGCAGCGCCAGGATCACGAGCCAGAGATAGCCGGCATCGACTGCCACGGTGAACACCGTCAGTTTCGAGATGAAACCCGCAGTGAACGGGATCCCGCCCATCGCCAACAACAAGATCAGCATGGCCCAGGCGAGCTCGGGCGATCGTCGAGACAACCCGGACCAACCATCGAGCTCGGACCGACCCGGTGTGGTCCGGGAGACGACCGAGACGATCGCGAACGTTCCGATGAGCGTCAGTGCATACATCGAGACGTAGAACCACATTGCGCCAATCCCGGCTGCGCCTGCGACGAACGCCGTCATGATGTAGCCGGCGTGGGCGACACCCGAGTACGCAAGGATCCGCTTGACGTCGCTCTGCACTGCGGCGAGAGCCGTTCCGATGATCATCGAGAGCCCGGCGATGATGGCAAGGATCGGCGCCCAGTTGTCAATCTGCGATGGCAACGCACCGATGAGAATGCGTCCAAGTGCGGCGAACCCTGCGACCTTCACACCGGCGGCCATGAACCCGACGGCTCCTGTCGGCGCTCCCTGGTAGACGTCCGGTGCCCACTGGTGGAACGGGGCCGCCGAGACCTTGAAGGCCAAGCCGACGATCACAAAGCCGATACCGAGCAGCAGAACACCCGGTTCGCCGATGATCGTGCCGGCGAAGAAGTTCTTCATCCCGCCTGCGCCGTAGAACGAGGTCGACCCGGTCGCAGCGAAGAGCAGCGCGGCGCCGTAGACGAAGATCGCAGATGCCAGGGATCCGAGGAGGAAGTACTTGACCGCTGCCTCGTCAGATTCTTCCCGTTCTCTCGTGAACCCGGCGATCACGTAGAAGGAGATCGACGCCGTTTCGAGACCGAGGAACAGCATGATGATGTTCGCGGACATCGTCATCATGTGGAGACCGGCGAAGGCCAGCAGGATGAGCGTGACGAGTTCAACTCCCCTGGTCTTCACTCGCTTCACGAGGCCCCATACGGCTCCGAGGCCGAGCAGGCCGATCGTGAAGATCACGAATCCTGCGAACGCCGAGTAGTGATCCATGACCACCATCGGCATGCGAAGGATCGGTATGTTGCGAGCGCTGAAGAACAGCAGATCGCTCCCCTCCTCCAGGAGGGTGTCGACGGCTCGCCATTGCAGCACGGACAGAACGATGGCGATCACGAACGAGAAGGCGGCGATGAAGCCCCACTCGTTGCGGGACCGTTCGAGCATGACGCCGGCGATGATCACGAGAAGTGCACCAACAAGGAGCACGACTTCAGGTGCGACGGCGAGGAATGATGCGTTGTTCATTCCGAACCCTCCTCATCGTCGTGACCGGTGCTCTCGATGACCACATCCTTGGGATCCACGATCTCGTCGACTCGCCCAAACTCCGGCGCCTCATAGTCCGTGGTCGCCTCGATCCGGTCGAGGATGATCTCGACGGACGGTTCGATCCGGTCGAGGATCGGCTTCGG
>JAMBLK010000156.1 GCA_023336855.1 Actinomycetes bacterium | reverse complement strand
TCGATCACCACCGCCGCGAGCCAGGATGATCGTCCCACCCCTTCAAGACTATCCGCTCCGCTCAATCGGGGGTGTTCGTTCACGAGAATGCTGGTGTCGCCGGTTGGTCTGATACCGTCCCGGTCGTGGGGTTGCAGATCCATCGATCCGATCATCCTGATCTGCTTGTTGACGCGCTCTGCGACGTGATCGCCGAGCCGCTCGATGATCCATTTACATCGGAGGTCATCGCCGTCCCGACACGGGGGATCGACCGATGGCTCACCCAGCGCATCGCCTCGACGTTGGCCGCGCGGGGTATCGGAGATGGGATCGCCGCCAACATCGACTTTCCGTTCCCTCACGGGTTCGTGGACGACGTTTTGTCGCAGATTCCGGAGACCGCCCGGTCGCTCGAAGCGTGGTCGAGTCGGGCCGTCGTTTCCCATCTCGAACGGATCATCGACGACCACCACGACGACGACTGGATGTGGCTCATCGCCCGGTTCGTCGAAGGACCCGATGGTGATGCGTCGGACGGGGCGCAGCGACTCCGTGCTGCGCAGAAGATCGGGCAGCTCTTCTCTTCCTACGCCCGGTACCGGCCGCAGATGGTCGATGCATGGATCGGTGGCGACGACACCGGACCCGACGGTGACCCGATAGCGGAAGCAGCAGCCTGGCAGCCGCGACTGTGGCGTCTCCTCCATGAGCAGATCGGCGTTGCGGCGCTCTTCGAGACGCTTCCGGGTGCTCTCGCTTTGCTCCGATCCGGCGCCGTCGGCGTGGACCTGCCGCAGCGCCTCTCGGTCTACGGCGTGACCGCCTTCGACCCGGTCGACCTCGCCGTTTTCGAATCGATCGGAGAGGCGGCGGAAGTGCATCTGTTCGTGCTCCATCCTTCACCAGCGCTGTGGGACGACACGACTCCGCTCGTCGGGGGGTTCGCCGATCCCCTTCAGCCGCTGCAGCGAAGCGACGACCCAACCCGGGGAGCAGCGAGACATCCGCTCCTGCGGTCCTGGGCCCAGGAGAGCCGCGAACTCCAGGTCGTCCTCGGAAGAAGGGCGGAAGGGGTCGAAGATCTCGGCTGGATGGAACGGTCTGACCCCTCCCGTCAGCGCCTGGCGGCGCTGACACCCTCCCCTGAGGGGAGGGAAGAGAACCCTGTATTCGATGCGGCTTCGCAACCGTCGACAGAGGACATTCGAGTGTCCGTCGATGAGGATTCGGCGTCGCTCCTCGAAGTGCTGCAGCGTGACATCCGTTCCAACCGGGAACCGACGGAATCGGTGACCGTCTCGGAGGATCGGTCGATCCAGATCCATGCCTGCCACGGCGCACAGCGACAGGTCGAGGTACTGCGCGACGCGGTCCTTCACATCCTCGCCGGCGACCCGACGCTCGAACCCCGGGACATCGTCATCATGACGCCCGACCTCGAGACGTATGCACCGCTCATCGAAGCGGCGTTCCCCACGTCGAACGGTGGGCACGGTGGACTCCCCGATCTGCGCGTGCGAATCGCCGACCGGGCACCGACACATACGAATCCCCTCATCGCAATGGCAGGAGCCGTCGTCGGTCTCGCCGCGTCCAGGCTCGGTACGGGTGCCGTCACCCAACTCATCAGCCTCCCCGAGGTGCAACGCCGTTTCGGCATCGGAGACGACACTGCCTCCGACATGGCGAACCTCGTCGATGACGCCAACGTCCGGTGGGGTCTTGACGGCGACCATCGGGAACACGCTGGAGCGGGTACCCGTGATGAACACACGTGGCGTCGGGGCATCGATCGGGTCCTCACCGGTGTCTTCTTCGATGACGACCCCATCCGCATCGAAGGCGGAATCGCACCACTCACACACGTGGAAGGTCAGATCGCGGGCGCCGCCGGGCGGATCGCCCTCCTCATCGAACGGCTCGCCACCGTCACCGAGCTGCTCACCACGCCCGAACCTGCGTCTCGCTGGGCGGAGAAGATCTCGGCTGCCGTTCGGCTGCTTGCAGAACCCCGCTGGGGCGACGAGTGGCAATGGGGCCAACTCGAACGCCTCCTCGATGAGACGTTCCCTCCCGAGGCCGCCGGGACCCCGGACTCGGTGATCAATCTCGACGAAGCAGCCGTTCTCGTCGCACCGTGGACCGAGGATCGACCAGGGATCCTCCACCACCGGACGGGTGATGTCACCGTCTGCACGCTCGCGCCGATGCGGTCCGTCCCGTACCGGGTCGTCTGCCTCCTTGGCATGGAGCACGACCGGTTTCCTCGATCGTCTCGCAACGACGGCGACGATCTACTCATCGACAATGAGGCCGTAGGAGATCCGGACCGTTCAGCTCAGGATCGCCAGCTGCTTCTCGACGCTGTCATGGCGGCGGGCAACGACCTCGTCATCACATATACGGGCCGGGATCCGCTCACCAACGCCAAGTACCCGCCTGCGGTCCCCGTCGCCGAACTCGAAGAGACCATCGCAGTGATGATCGGCGACAAGGCGGCCAACGACGTTCGCACCGACCATCCGCTCCAACCGTTCAGCCCGAAGGTCTTCACCGACGGGGAACTCGGTATGTCCGGGCCGTGGGGCTTCGACCCGATCCAGCACGCAGGGGCCGTTGCCCTCTCCGAGAGGGAACCCGACGACGGCGTTGCCGGAGATCTCGTCCTCGATGCCGTGACCGTCGAGACCCCGACCCTGCACCGGCTCATCTCATACCTCAAAGGCCCATCGAAGACGTTCCTGCGCAACAGCCTCGGGATGTTCATCCCGGAGATGGGTGATCTCCCCGACGACGAACTCCCCACTGGGCTCAACGGCCTCGAACAGTGGTCGGTCGCCGATCGGCTCATCACCGGAATCCGGAGGGGATACGACACCGACCGGCTCATCGACCACGAACGGGCCGCGGACACGGTGCCTGCCGGAGAGCTCGCCACGG
>JAMBLK010000155.1 GCA_023336855.1 Actinomycetes bacterium | reverse complement strand
TACGTCATACGTACTACGGCCTGTGGTCTGTCGCCTCGGATCCTCGCGGAACCGAACTGTGCAAAACTGTTGCAGGTGAATGAGAAGAGTGAGGTGCGAGAATCCGTGAGCCTTCCGTACGTTGCTTTCGAGGGCATCGAAGGTGCAGGCAAGTCGACGGTTGCTGAGCGTGTTGGTGAGCGGCTCGCCGCAGACGGTCGGACGATCGTTCGTGTTCGCGAGCCCGGCGGCACAGAGGTCGGCGAGCGCATCCGTGCGATTCTCCTGGGGCACGATCTTGAACCCGATCCTTGGACGGAAGCGTTGCTCTTCGCTGCCGCTCGGGCACAGCTCGCGGCCGAAGTCGTCGGCCCAGCTCTTGAGGAGGGGGCGTGGGTCCTCTCCGATCGCTCTGTGTACTCCTCGCTTGCCTATCAGGGAGCCGGCCGCGGTCTCGGGATCGACGCCGTGAGGAGTGTCAACGAGCCGGGCCTCCAAGGTGTTTGGCCGACCATCGTCCTCCTCCTCGAAATCGATCCTGCCGAAGGACTTCGGCGACAGGATGTTGGCGATCGCATCGGCGATGAAGGGGTCGAGTTCCAGCAGCGCGTGGCTGAAGGCTTCGCCGGCGAGGCAGCATCCGAGCCGGATCGCTTCGTGGTGATCGACGCCGGTGGTCGTCTCGACGACGTCGTCGACGAGGCCTACCGAGAGATTCGGAGCCGCTGGTGAGTTCGTTCGTTGGGATGATCGGTCACCGGGGCGTTGTCGACTTCCTGCGTCGGGAAATCAGCCATCCGGCTCAGTCATATCTCTTTGTCGGTCCGTCCAATGTTGGGAAGTCGACGATCGCCCGGAAATTCGCGGCCGCGTTGATGTGCGGAGGCGACTCAAGATGCTTCGACAGAGTCATGACCGGTGTGCACCCGGACCTCGTGCTCATCGAACCGGAGGGTCGCGCCTCCATTACCGTCGATCAGGCTCGTCGAGTGGTGTCGCAGGCGACCCGCACACCTCTTGAGTCGGACCGCAAGGTCTTCCTCTTCGAGGAGGGCGGCATGATGAACGACGAGGCTGCCAACTCCCTTCTGAAGACCTTGGAGGAACCAACGTCGGCAACCATTTTCATCATCGTGACCGAGACCGAAGACGATCTGCCATCCACCGTCGCGAGTCGATGCCGCACCGTCGTGTTCGGTCGAGTGTCGGAGGACGAGGTCGCCGATGGACTCGTATCCCTCGGTATCGAGAGCGAACAGGCGACCGAGGCGTCCCGCATTGCCGGAGGGAGACCCGGTCTCGCTCTCGCCTTAGCGACCGAACCGCAGGTCGCTGTGTATCGGCGACTCTGGCTGAGTATCCCGATGCGGCTCGGTGAGCATCCCGGGGACGCCTTCCGCCTCGCCGACGAGACCATGGAGTCGGCCGAGCCGCTTCTTGCAGCGTTGAAGGCGAGGCAGAAGGAAGAGCTGGATGCTCATGGCGACGACGTATCGAAGGCGTTTCGCGATCGCCAGACCCGGGAACTGAAGCGTGCCAGCGACGCGTTGTACGTGACGGGCCTCGAGATTCTCGCTTCGTTCTATCGAGACGTAGCCGCCGCGCAGTTCGGTGTTCCCGTTCGAAATACCGATGTGCCGATCGCCGCTCTCTCGTCGATTACGCCAAGGCAGGCGGTCGCCGGCGTGGAGCGGGTTCTTTCCGCGATCGAGGCTTTGGCGGCGAACCAGCGGCCGAAGCTCGCCTTCGCGAACCTCTTCGCCGAGTTGGCCGTTCATGCGTAGCGTCCGGCGGATCCCGTCGGAGCTTGCGACGCGCATCGTGAACATCCCGACGCGGATTGCCGCCCGCGGACTGCTCGACCTCGAAGTCTCCGGCACGGAGAACATCCCAAAACGAGGCCCGGTCGTGGTGGCGGCCAACCATCTGTCGCATCTCGATCCACCGCTCGTCATGAACGCCGTCGGTCGGCTTGTCCGCTTCATCGCCGTCGACGAACTGTTCGGCAACCACCTGGCCTTCGACGTCGTTACAGGATTCTTCGGTGCGATCCCCACCGATCGAGACGGAGTGCCGCTACGGGCCCTCGAAGAAGCAGTGGTACACCTGAGGCGTGACGGCACCGTTGGAGTATTCCCCGAGGGTCGGCGAGTCGAGTACTGGGGAGAGACGGAACCGAAGCGTGGGGCGGCGTGGTTGGCATGGATGGGAGGTGCGCCGGTACTCCCGGTGGCTATCCATGGAACGGAGCGCACACTCGGACCTGCGAACCGGGGGATCCACCGGACCGCCGTTCGTATTTGGATCGGGGAGCCGCTCGCTTGGGACGACTTCGCCGATCGGGAGGATCCCCTCGGATCTATGACCGATGCATGGAGCGCGTTCGTCGATTCCAAACTCGGACCCTGGTGGCCGAGGGTGAGGTCAAGCCGATGAACTCGATGAATCCCTCAGAGATAGACAGCGTTCTTGGAGCAGCCGAGGAGCAGATAGCGACACAGGGCACCGCCGATCTCCGCGGCCTCGGATTCTGGAGGACCGTCGGAGTTGTCAAGCGTGACCCAGCACTCATCGACCGCTTCGCCGATCGGATCGGGGCGATCGATCAAGCCGTGTTCGTGGCGTGGGCGCCTGTGACGATCCCGACGATCGTCGGAACCGTTGTCGCGGTGCTCGCAACGATCGTCGGCCTCGCACTCATCGGTGCCTCGAACAGAGTGGAGCCTTGGAACGGGCTCCTCTTCCTCGCCGGTACCGGAGTGCTGCTCGCCGCAACACACGGTCTCGGGCATCTAGTGGTCGGGCGCATTGTCGGCATCCGCTTCACGGTCTGGTTCGCCGGGTATCGCCGACCGCAACCCGGAGTCAAGACCAACTACGCGACGTATCTGCGCACACCGGCGCGGTCCCGTGCATGGATGCACGCATCGGGTGCAATCGTGACGAAGGCCATCCCGTTTCTGTTGCTCCCCGTCGCGATCTGGTTCGCAGTCCCTGTGTGGACGATCGTCGTCCTCGTTGTCCTGGCAGTCGGCCAGGTACTCACGGATGTGCTGTGGTCGACGAAGGCCTCGGACTGGGCGAAGTTCCGACGGGAGATGCGGTACGCGCCGTAGTCCGTATCCGGTCTTGCTGGTGTCCGGCAGCTGGTAGCTGGCAGATCCCTGATCTACTGATCTACTGATCTACTGATCTACTGATCTACTGATCTACTGATCTACTGATCTACTGATCTACTGATCTACTGATCT
>JAMBLK010000154.1 GCA_023336855.1 Actinomycetes bacterium | reverse complement strand
GAAGTGAAGACCAGCGAGTTCGCGAACTCGATGATCGATCATATGTGACCGCTGCGCGGTCGTATCCAGTACTGGGTACTGAGTACTCAGTACCAAAGAGGGGTGGCCCCACGAGCGGGCTGCCCCTCCCTCCATATCTTGCTTGAATCCTCGCGCTTCCGGCTCGTAGCCGGCAGCTCGTAGCCTTTCTAGGGCCGTGCGCCCCTAAGACCGGATCCCTCGCGGTTCCGGTCGGTCCGGTTCCAACTAGCCTTGGACCGTTCCGCACACAGAAGGAGTCGCGATGAGCAAGGTCACCGTTGTAGGGGCCGGAAAGTACGGATCCACGACCGTCCAGCGTCTGGCCGAGGCCGACGTCATCGATGAAGTCGTAATGATCGACATCGTCGACGGGTTGCCTCAGGGTCTCGCCCTCGACATGAACCAGTCCCGCCCGGTGCTTGGCTACCGCACACTTGTAACGGGAACGAACGACTACGCCGATACCGCGGGCAGTGACGTCGTCGTCATCACCGCAGGTCTGCCTCGTAAGCCCGGCATGAGCCGCATGGACTTGCTCGGCGTGAATGCCAAGATCGTCAAGACCGTCACCGAGGAAGTCGTTGCGTATTCGCCGGATTGCGTCATCATCGTCGTTACGAACCCGCTGGATCAGATGACGACCCTGGCGGCGGATGTCTCCGGCTTCCCGAAAGAGCGGGTCATCGGTCAAGCAGGCATGCTCGATTCAGCGCGGCTGGCGCACTTCATCTCGGAGAAGGTCGATGTCGACGTTCTGTTGGTGAAGGCCGTCACGCTCGGAAGCCACGGCCCGACGATGGTCCCGGTTCCTTCGCTCTGTGAGATCGACGGTAAGCCCATGACCGAGGTGCTCGACGCAGAAACGATCGACGAGTTGGTCGATCGGACCCGCGGTGGCGGAGCTGAGATCGTGGCCTTCCTCAAGACCGGTTCGGCGTACTACGCCCCATCGGCTGCAGCGGCGGCGATGGTCGAAGCCGTCATTACGGACAGCGGTGCTGAGATGCCTGTCTGTGCGTGGATGACCGGCGAATACGGCATCGATGGTGTCTACCTCGGCGTTCTGGCCAAGCTTGGCGCAGGTGGAGTGACCGGAGTGACCGAAGTGGCGTTGACCGAAGAGGAGGCCGCCGGTCTGCTCGAAGCAGCGAACGCTGTCAAAGCCAAGGTCGCGGATCTCGAAGAGATCGATTTCTAGAGCTACCGGCTACCAGCCGCCAGCTACCAGCAAGACAAAGGAGGGCCCGGGCCGATGCCCGGGCCCTCCTCGCTTGTTCTCGCGGTCGTCAGTTGGAGGTCGTAGCTCCGGCCGCTGCTGCGGCCTTCTCACGCTCGTACTGCTCGTACGATTCGCGGATCTCTCTCGCGCTCTTCTCGGCTGCTGCCCGCTGTTCCTTGGCCCGCGATCGGGCAATGATGAGATCCCTTCGAGTGGCCCAGAGGGCGACGGAACCGACGAAGAGGATCATGATTCCGAGCAGAGCGATGAACCACCCCATACCAACCTGCACATCCTTGTACTGACCCGATAGGCCGATCGTTGCAACCTGAGCGTCCAGGAGGGTGGTCCGGAGCGATCCGCCTGACATGCCGATGACGGCACCGCCGAGAACCGATGCGTAGATCAGCATGCGATTTGCTGCCAGACCGTGTGGCGGGGTTGCGAGGGCGAAGAGACCGAGGAGGCCGACCGCGACGAATGTGGCAAGTCCAGGGCTTACGTCAACGGTGGATCCTCCCAGCGAGAGGGAGAGAATGAAGAAGAGTGCCGCAAGAGTCCCAAGCCCGATGACCATACGAATGATGAACCGGTTGAGAGCCGGAACACGGGGGAGCACAAGGCTTTTGAAGGTTCGGTAGATCACCAGGGTCAGGATCAGGGTGAGTATGGCGATGATGACACCGCTGAACGTGATCGAGATTGTCTCGGGTCCGTAGACGACAGCGAGAACGGTTGCCGCCACGGTTGCGAATGCAACGACTGCCGCTGAGTACGGAACTTCAACGGCCCTCTTGGACATGACGGCGAGACCCATCAGCAGGAGCACGACCCCGACTGCGAGGTACGTCCATCCCTGGTCCATCTCGTAGCCCTTCATCGCCCAGGGTTCAACGAGGAAGTTGTAGGCGGGGTTCGTCCTCGCCAACTCCCAGGCGATCGAGACCGCGACGATCGCGGGGCCGAGGGCGATCGCGATCTTGCTCCAATTCTGTTTCAACGCTGTCTCCTTGTCGGCGACACTCTAATGGGCTCTGCACTCAGCCGGAGTCGTTGCCCTGTAAGAGTTCTTGCCCACGTGCAGGGGTACCGTTAGGGTTACACTGCTGTGATTCACCTCAGCATCAACGACCAACTAGGGAGGTCTCTGTGAACAAGGGAGAGCTTATCGAAGCTGTCGCTCGCAATACCGGCGAGTCCAAGGCAACTGCTGCCAAGATCATTGACGAAACACTCGATGTCATCGTGTCCGGCGTCGTGAGTCAGGGAAAGGTCCAGATCACCGGATTTGGAACCTTCGAAGCACGCGACCGTAAGGCGCGTGTGGCTCGCAACCCCCAGACGGGTGCAGAAGTACAGGTCGCGGCAACCCGCGTCCCCGCGTTCAAGGCGGGCAAGGCCTTCAAGGATCAAGTCAAGCCCGGCTGATCCAAGAAGCGAAGCCAAACAAAGGAGAAGGGGCGCCACCGGCGCCCCTTCTCCTTTGTCGTACTGAGTACTCAGTACTGTCTTCTCAGAAATCCAGGTCGAGCGTGCTCGATACCCGGGCGAATTCGTTGATGAGTCCTTGATACATCATGACCTTGGCCATGTTGCCGCCGACCTTGACCTTGCCGGTCATGAACGCCATCTGAACGTTCAACTCGCCCTTGGCGATCGCCGCGGCGGTCTCGTAGTCACTGGCGACCGAGGCGTCTGCATCGTCGAGTGTGCCGAGCACAAGCGCCGCGACGCCGTCGCCGACGGCAAGGTAGTAGTCGAGCGGTCCCGTGGGGGCATCGGTGACCTCGAACTGGAGGCCGAGATCGACGCCATTCATCGCCCCCTGGAAACCGGCGTCAGCATTCAACGCCTCGGTGGCTGCCGTCATGTGCTCTTCGCTGAGGAACGTGGCCAAGGTGTGGTCCTTTCGTCGATGTCGTTGTCAGAATCTTAGTCACCAATGTTGAGTGACCGGTCAAGATCGTCGCTTCGCTCCTGGTACTCAGTACTCAGTACTCAGTACCGGTCAGCAGTAGCGGCGCGGAGCGCCGCTACTGCTGACCCTGCTTTCTGAAGTTCTTCCACTGGGCTGCGACGTAGTCTCGGTTCATCCAGGCGATGACGTCGATCGAGATGCTCTTCGGACATGCCATCTCGCACTCACCGAAGTTCGTGCACGAGCCGAAGAAGGACTCCATCGTTTCGACCATCGCAACCGTGCGGTGATACCGCTCGGGCGAACCCTGGGGGAGCAGATTCAGATGGGCGATCTTCGCTCCGGTGAACAGGTTTGCCGCACTGTTCGGGCACGCTGCAACACATGCGGCACAGCCGATGCACGAGGCGGCATCCATGGAGGACTCCGCCGCGGGTTTGGGGACCAGGATGATGTTGGAATCAGGGGCTGCACCGATGTTGGCCGAGATGAAACCGCCCGCCTGGATGATCTCGTCGAACGGCTGACGATCGACGATCAGATCACGCAGCACGGGGAACGCCACGGCGCGCCACGGCTCGATCGTGATCGTGTCGCCATCGCTGAACTTCCGCATGTGGAGCTGGCACGACGCTGTAGCGCTCTGCGGCCCATGGGGATGTCCATCCACCATCACGCCGCAGGTTCCACAGATGCCTTCCCTGCAGTCGCTGTCGAATGCGATCGGTTCCACGCCCTCGTCGTTGAGCATCTCGTTCACTTCGTCGAGCATCTCGAAGAACGAGGCTTCGGGGCTGATGTCCTTGGCTTCGTATGTCTCGAAACCGCCTTCGACGTCGGGTCCTGCTTGCCGCCACACACGGAGGGTGATGTTCATCACTTGTAGCTCCTCTGCGTCAGAGCCACGTACTCGAACTCCAGCTCCTCCTTGTGAAGGGTGGGTGGTGAGTCCTCTCCACGCCACTCCCATGCGGACACGTACGCGAAGTTATCGTCGTCGCGCTTGGCCTCTCCGTCCTCGGTCTGGTGTTCGACCCTGTAGTGGCCACCACACGATTCCTCACGCTGGAGGGCGTCTCGGACCATCAACTCGGCGAGCTCGAAGAAGTCGACAACTCGTCCGGCTCGCTCGAGCGACTGGTTCAACGACTCGTTCGTGCCAAGGATCTTGACATCACTCCAGAACTCAGCTTTGATCTTCGGAATCTCCTCGAGGGCCCATTCGAGGCCTTCTCGGTCGCGGGACATGCCGCACTTGGCGATCATGATCTTGCCTAGGCGTCGGTGGAAGTAGTCGACCGAGTGGGTTCCGTTGATGGAAAGGAGCTTCTCGATCTGGTCTTGCACCGCCTGTTCCGTTTCCACGAATGCCTCGTCGTCGGTGGGAACCGGTGCCACGTTGAGCCAGTTCGCCAGGTATCCAGAGATCGTCGCCGGCAGGACGAAGTACCCGTCGGCCACGCCCTGCATGAGGGCCGAAGCTCCCAGCCGGTTCGCACCATGATCTGAGAAATTCGCTTCGCCGGAGGCGAACAGTCCGGGGATCGTGGTCTCGAGGTTGTAGTCGACCCAGAGACCGCCCATCGTGTAGTGGGGGGCCGGGTAGATCCGCATCGGTACCTCATACGGGTTCTCATCGGTGATGCGCTCGTACATCTCGAAAAGGTTCCCGTAGCGGTCCTCGATCACCTGGCGCCCCAGGCGACTGATGGCGTCTGCGAAGTCGAGGTACACGCCGTTCTTGAGCGGGCCCACACCCTTGTCATCCTCAACCATGCGCATCGCTGCCCGGGATGCCACGTCGCGTGGAACGAGGTTGCCGAAGGCCGGGTATTGGCGCTCGAGGTAATAGTCCCGCTCGTCTTCGGGGATGTCGTTCGCTGCGCGGTCGTCGTTGGGCGTCTTTGATACCCAGATCCGCCCATCGTTGCGGAGCGATTCCGACATGAGCGTCAACTTCGACTGATGCTCGTCGCTTGCAGGGATGCAGGTCGGATGGATCTGCGTGAACGACGGATTCGCGAACAGGGCTCCCTTCCGGTGGGCCCTCCACACGGCCGTTCCGTTGCAGTTCATCGCGTTGGTCGACAGGAAGTAGGCGTTCGAGTAGCCGCCGGTAGCCAGCACGACGGCATGGGCCGAGTGACTCTCGATCTCGCCGGTGACGAGATCACGGGTCACGATGCCGACAGCGCGTCCGTCCTTCATCACGAGTTCGACCATCTCGGTGCGCGTGAATAGCTCGACCGTCCCGAGTCCGACCTGACGCGCCAGGGCTTGGTATGCCGTCAGGAGGAGCTGCTGGCCGGTCTGGCCGCGTGCGTAGAAGGTCCGGGAGACCTGGGCGCCGCCGAAGGAGCGGTTGTCGAGCATGCCGCCGTACTCACGGCCGTATGGGGCACCCTGTGCGACCGTCTGATCGATAATCGCGTCGGAGACCTCAGCGAGTCGGTAGACGTTCGCCTCCCGCGAGCGGTAGTCCCCGCCCTTGACGGTGTCGTAGAAGAGCCGGAAGACACTGTCGTTGTCGTTCGGATAGTTCTTCGTGGCGTTGATGCCACCCTGGGCAGCGATCGAGTGCGCCCGGCGGGACGAGTCGTTGTAGGTGAACGCTTTGACGTTGTAGCCGAGTTCTCCGAGAGCGGCTGCCGAGCCCGCTCCGGCGAGACCGGTACCCACCACGATGATGTCGTACTTGCGGCGATTGGAGGGGTTCACCAGCTTCACGTCGAACTTGCGTTTCGTCCACTTGTCCTCGAGCGGTCCATCCGGAATCTTTGCGTCGAGGATGTGAGTGTGTTCTGTTGTCACGATGATGCCCTTTCTCAGCCGGAGACCGTGAAGAGACCGAACTGCACAGCGATCGGGATCGATGAGTTCCCGATGAGGATCGCAAGTGCGAAGGCCACAGCGAACCATCGGCGCCAGTCGTTGTATCGGGGGTTGGAGAGACCGAGGCTCTGGAAGACACTCCATGCCCCGTGGTAGATGTGGAATGCAAGAGCGATCTGAGCGGCCACGTAGAAGAGAGCGACGTACCAGCGCTCAAAGCTGTAGATCACGTTGTTGTAGACCGAGCCGCTCACAAACTCGGAGTTGAAGGTGCCGGTCGTCAGATCTCCGATGTGGAAGATGACGAAGAGCAGGATGATGACGCCGCCCCAGCGCATCGTGCGGTTTGCGTAGTTGACGGCGGAGTACTGCCTCTTGGCCTCGTACCGGATCTTTCCGCGTGCCGCACGATTCCTGAGCGTGAGGACGGCGGCGGACCAGATGTGGACTCCGAACATGGCGAGGAGGCCGAACCGGAAGAGCCAGAGCACACCGGTCTCGGGAACGATCGGGTAGAGGAGTGTCTTCAGCGCCTCCGCGTAGTGATCCAGATCCTCCGCGCCCAGGTAGATCTTCATGTTGCCGATCATGTGGACCAGGACGTAGGCGAGGAGCCCGGCGCCGGTCAAGGCCATCATCCACTTCATCCCGATGTCGGAAGTGAAGAAGGGTCCGAGCCAGGAGCGCCATCCGGATCGCCGGTTGACCTCGAGGCGACGTGTCTTCGTCGTCACTGTGTGTTCCTCCGATGGTTCGACAGAGTGATTATCGCGTCCTCAACTCCGTCTGTCGAAACGACCGCGATCGTTGCAAGACAAGGCGCGCGCTGAGATTCAGGTTGACAAGCGCGCGCGGTGTTGGGAGAATCCCACTGTTGTAATTACACCTCTCTGGGAGTCTTGATGTTTGGCGAGTTCATTGAAGCCCTGCAAGCGGAGGGCTTCGACCTGTCCTGGCAGGATTTTGCCAACTGTCGCGGTGCCGATCCCGACCTGTTCTTCCCCGAGCGAGGAGCCTCGACCCGTACTGCCAAAGGCATATGTCGCGAGTGCACCGTCCTCGGCGAGTGCCTCGAGTTCGCGATCGTGTCGAGCGAGAAGTTCGGAATCTGGGGTGCGATGTCCGAACGTGAGCGTCGCAAGATCCGCAAAGAGCGCCAGATCGCAGCAACCCGACGTCGAGCGGTGTGAGCCGGCGAAGCCGGAAGTACTGAGTACTGAGCACCCAGTACTTCTCAACGGACTACCGGCGGCTCCGCCGCCCGGCGTAGAATCGCGGTAGTGCATTGCACCAAGTAGCACGTCACACGAAGGAGCCACTCGGTTGAGCCCCACCGTCACCGCAGTCATCGTCGTTGTTGTCGGCATGGTTCTTCTCGGGATCATCTGGGCGGTCATGTCGATCATGAGGAGTACTCCCGCGGACGTGAGCGCCGGCTCCGGTTCTGCTCGCGTTGCACGGGATCAGCTCAGGCCGATCCTCGCCGACTTCCATGTCCGGGGCGAGATAGCTGAGGTCTATTACGCGGTGCCTCTGCCCCAGGGCGAGATTGACGACCATCTCCGGGACCTGTTGTGCCATGACGCGTCGTTGGTGCTACACGAGAAGAAGACCCACGGTCTGCCGATCGAGCAGGTCACTCGTGCCACCGTCTACGGACGCCTTGGTGAAGAACCCGTCGAGATCGGAGTCATCGAACTCGAAGTTCCGGGTGAGATTCCAGAGATAGTGGCTCCCGAACTCGTTCCTCACGCGTCGGCCACTGGTTTCGACCCACTCGCTCATCTCGGTGAACAGGATTTCGAGTTCCAGCCCGGTCTCGTCGATCGGGAGTCGCAAGAGGGTCTCCCGCCATTCCTCAACGAGATCGTCATCGCCAAGTCGGTCGAAGCACGGCTCCGGGCTGCCGGGGTTGACCCGACCAACGTGTCGCTTCAGGATCTATCGATCTCGCTTCTCAGGACCGCCGGTTACGAAGTCGAGGTCGAGCGGGCGGGGCTTGCAACTCCGGAGAGCGGGACCGCAGAGATGTACAGGGCTCGTAAGGCCGGTGTCGACGTGCTTGTTGTGATCGCCCCTCACGCTGAGGGCGAACACCCTGAACTCGGCGAGCGCACCGTCAACACGTTCACGATCAAGGTTGCACAGACCAGCCCCCAACGTGCTCTGCTCATCACGGACAAGTTCGGGCCTTACCTCGTGTACGAGAAAGAGCGCGCCGATCCCCGTTGCCGCTTTATCACCCGGGAGCGTCTCCAAGCGTTCGTAGACGGTTTCGCGGTGCAGTGACCCGGCTTCGCCGGGAGTACTGAGTACTGGGCTCAGTACCGAGAACGAGTCAGGACGGCGAACCGTCACCTGAGTCCCGGCACCCATCTAGACTCGTTCTCACAGAAAGGAACTCTGTGTTTTTTGCTTTCATCAAGAACATCGGTGGGCCGGAACTGCTGATCATCCTGGTGGTGGTCCTCCTGCTCTTCGGCGCTTCGAAGCTCCCAGGCCTGGCCCGATCGATCGGTGCCTCGACGAAGGAGTTCAAGAAGGGCGTCGAAGAAGGCGTCGAGGACGATGACGCCAAATCCGACTCCAAAGAAGACTGATTCCCGAACAAGTTTTCGGGAACCGGATCGGTCTGTCGGGCGTTTCTCCCACGGTAGTGGGGAGACATGACTGACGAATTAGCGCCGACCTGGGAAGAAGTTGCACATCGCCATGGGCGCAAGATCTACAACTTCGCCTACCGCCTCACCGGGAATCCGGATGATGCGGCCGACCTCGTTCAAGAGGTGCTTCTCCGCGTTCGGAAGGGGCTGCCTTCCTATCAACCCGGATCGTTCGACGGTTGGCTCTGGCGGATCACGCGCAATGCCTTTCTCGACGGCATCAGGAAGAAGAAGCGCCGCCCGGAGTCGGCGCTGCCGGAAGGCGATCACCACTCTCTTGGCTCGAGCCCCTCGCCCGATGAGGTGCTCTCCTCCATTCGACTGTCCGACGACGTGCAATCGGCGCTTCTCAAGCTCCCGTACGAGTTCCGTGAGGCGGTCGTGCTCTGCGACGTCGTTGGCCTGGCATACGACGAGATCGCCGAGGCGACCGACGTCCCGGTTGGCACGGTGCGGAGTCGGATCCATCGCGGCCGCAAGCTCCTCAGGGGGATGCTGACATGGCCGATCTGATCTTCGATCCCGACGCACACGGCGAGTTGTTCTCCGCCTACCTCGACGGCCAGCTGACACCGGCCGAGGTGGTCGTCGTCAGCGAGTTGCTCGACGGAGATGAGGATGCGATCAAGGAGTTCCTCGCTCTGCGCCACGTTCGCACGTCGCTCAGGCTGCTGCCTGAGTTCGAGGTTCCAGCGGCGCTCCTGCCTGATGGACACCTCGGTGATCGGCTCTCTGCGTATCTGGACGGGGAATTGGTCACGCTGGAGCACCGGCGAGTCACGAAGCATCTTGTCGACTGTTCCGACTGCCGGGCTGAGCTGCAAGAGCTTGACGGAGCCCGGATCGCCGTCCGTTCGCTCCCAGGCGTCGACACGACGATGACGGGAGAGATCGCCGCGACGCCGGCTCCTCCGCGACGCCGGCGCATCGTCGCAGGTGGCATTGGCGCCGCCGCGGCGGCTGCACTTCTCGTTGGCCTTGCCGTGGGCGGTAGTGGCGACCCGGTGTTCGTTCTCGATGATCTGGCGACCCATCACATCGCCAGGGCATCGGCCGAGCCCGGCTTCGCCGTCCTTCCGGCTGCAATCGAGTTGGCGGCACCATGATCATCCGCCGGGTGCTCACGATAGGTGGCCTCGTCGCCATGATCGCCGTGGTTGGTGTGGTTCCCGCCCTCGCCGACGACCTCGCCGACTATCTCGCCGATGCCGGTGACGCGGTCTACTCGGGACGCAGGGTGGTCGGCACGACCTGGGATGGGCTCGAGAGCGTCGGCGTCGTTGAGATTCAACACCTTGGAGGCATGGCCACCCTGGCTTCGGGATCGTCGCTTGCGACGATCGGCGGCGGCCGGATGCGCTTCGACGGCCCCAGCGGGGCTGCTCTCTCGTTTATCGGTGCGACACAGTTCGACCTGAGTTCGCGATATGTCGTTTCGTCGAGCGGGTCGACGGAGCACCTCGGACGATCCGCCCATGTCCTCGACGTCACAGAGGCAGGATTCCTGCGAATGAGGATCATCGTTGATGATTCGAGTTCCGCACCCGTCGCGACCGAGGTCTATGCCCGAGACGGCAGCGTGTTCCGGTACTCAGCGATGATCGAGTTCTCGGTATCGGTCGATCCAGAGATGGCGATGACGGACGAGCACCCCTACGAGATGATGCTCCCGGTGGACCAGGTCGGTCTCCCGGTCGATGCGGCCGGGTACCAACTCGTCGACGTCTACGCCGGACCCCAGGGTGCCAGCCAGGCTTTCTATACCGACGGCCTGTTCTCGTTCTCGGTATTCACAACGACCGGTCGTGTGAACTGGGAAGACGCGATCGACGGTGAGCTCCCGTACACCGTCGACGGCCAGTCCTACTGGCGGGTCATCAATCCGGCAAGCCTGTGGGTGATGTGGAACGCTCCCGGCACGACCATCGCTCTTGTCGGTGACTTACCCCCCGACCACCTCGAGGCGGTACTCGGCGAGTTGCCGAAGCCAGGTATCGATGGCTGGATGACCCGAATGTGGCGCCGCCTGTTTGGGTAGGAGATCGGCTGCGCCGAGCGCCTACCCAGTAGATCAGTAGATCAGCGGCGAGTAGATCAGTACTGCTCTACTGCTCTACTGCTCTACTGATCTACTCATCTCCCGATCTCTCTTCTTGCTATCACCATCTGGTGGACCTCGTCGGGGCCGTCTGCGATCCTGAGGGTTCTCGCGGCGGCCCACAAGCGAGCGAGCGGCGTGTCGTCTGAGACGCCGGCAGCACCGTGTACCTGGATGGCCTTGTCGAGCACCCACAACGTCATGCGCGGAACGACGACCTTGATCTCCGAGATCTCCCTGCGGGCCTCGCGATTCCCAACCGTGTCGAGTTTCCATGCCGTGTACAGCACGAGGAGGCGGGCCTGGTTGATGCGCCACCGAGCTTCTGCGATCCAGTCCTGCACAACGCCCTGGCGTGCGATCGGGCCACCGAACGCGTCTCGTTCCTTGGCTCGAGCCACCATCAGCTCCAACCCGCGCTCGGCCATGCCGATCGCCCTCATCGTGTGATGAACCCGGCCCGGGCCGAGTCGCGCCTGGGCGATCATGTACCCCGCCCCTTCACCGGCAATCAGGTTCGACGCGGGGACGCGCACGTTGTCGTATCGGATCTCGGCGTGTCCGCCCCGGTCGTGGTAGCCGAACACCGGGACGTCCCGAAGGACCTCAACGCCGGGCGTGTCGCTGGGCACGAGGATCATCGAGTAGCGATCCCTGGGCGACGCATCCGTGCTCGTGATCCCCATGACGATGGCAATCTTGCAGTCCGTCGAGTTGCCGCCGGTCGACCACCACTTCGTTCCGTTGACGATGTAGTCATCCCCGTCACGAACGACCGTCGTCTCGAGATTGCGCGGGTCGGACGATGCGACGGCCGGTTCGGTCATTGAGAAACAGGATCGGATCTCACCGTTGAGAAGCGGAAGAAGCCAGCGTTCCTTCTGCTCTTCGGTACCGAAGTGATAGATCACTTCCATGTTCCCGGTATCGGGTGCCGACGAGTTCACCGCCTCCGGCGCGAGTTCGAGGCTGCGTCCCGTCAGTTCGGCGAGAGGCGCGTACTCGATGTTCTTGAGTCCGGGTCCGAACTCGGGGTCGGGGAGGAAGAGGTTCCAGAGTCCGCGGGACCGGGCCTCCGCCTTCAGCTCCTGGAGAATCGGGGTCGCTTCGACCCGGTTCCCCTGTGCGGCGACCTGCTCGTCTTGGATCGCTTCGGCGGGATAGACCCGTTCGTCCATGAACGACTGGAGACGTTCGAGGTACTCAACCGTCCGAGCGTTGTGAGAGAAATCCATGCCAGGACGCTAGCGCCCCGGATTTGGGCCCGAGTCGCCCTACTTCCGGTCGTCCTTCGCTTCGTCGTAGTAGTCGAGCCGGTCGACGGGCAGAACCATCGACGTCAGGAAGTTCATGACGTGGGCGGTGATGCGCTTCAAGAATCGGTAGTACAGAGCCCGGGAGACGGCATCGCCAGGCGTCCCGGTTGATCGGTACGCCGCCTTGACGTGATCGTCGTATTCGTCGAGGAACGCGTCGGCTTTGGCGATCAAGTCCCGGGCTCGATCCGTATCGCGAGCTCCGAACGTTGCGGCAGCGTCACCGAGGAGCGTCGAGACGCGGTCGCGGTAACCGGCGAGCTCATCGTGGTCCGGGGCGTTCTCGAAGTCGGCCCCGTACTTCACGAGATCGTAGAAGTTCTTCGAGTAATCGCCGATCCGCTCGACGTCTTTGACGGTGCTCATGTAGGCAAGCACGAGGGGCAGATCGACCGTGTCGCGCACCGACGCGTGGATCATCAGCTCGCGTCGGACGTCACGCTGGGCCGTGTTGATGCCGCGATCCGTCGACTTGATCTCCTTCTTCGTCTCCTTGGACTTGCCGCCTCCGAACAGCGCCTCCATGGCCGTGTCGAAGACATCGCGCCCGTCGAGAAGCATCTGCACGAGCGTGGCTTCGACTGCGTCGATCGTCGAGTCGCCACCCTTGAAGAACTGGAACACCATGTCGACCTCCCTATGTGATCAAGATAATCAGAATCGGCAATGCGACGAACGCGCCGGCCACGTAGACCACGGCCACCCACTTTTTGTTCATGGCGATCCGGGCAAGGCCGTCGGCCAGGGTGATGGGGATGACGCGGATTTTCGGAATCGGGTAGAGGATCAGAATCCCGAGCAGATTGAACAGCAGATGGACGAGAGCGATCGTGAGGCCGCTCACCGTCCCGGCGGCGAAGGCTGCCAAGAGCGCAGTGATCGTCGTGCCGACGTTCGCTCCCAGGGTGATGGGATATGCATTGCGGACAAGAAGGAGTCCGGACGCCACCAGCGGGATCAGGATCGACGTGGTGATGCTGGACGACTGCACGGCCATCGTGATCAGCATCCCGACGGTCATGCCGATGACGCCACTCTTGGCGAGTGCGGCATTGAGGGATCGCTCGATCCTGGCGGCGATGAGGACCTTCATGTTCTTCGTGATGAGCATCAGCGTGAAGAAGATGATCGCGAGGCCGACGATGAGGAGGAGAACGCCGAGGGCCTTCTCATTGTCGGTGATGAGTTCGAGAACCGATTCGATGTGGCCGGCACCCCATTTGACGGCGCCTTTGATCGGACTATTGAACTTCCCTCCTCCGACTTCACCTGCGAACGCCTCTGCGATGGCGGCTGCGGGCTTTGAGAGGATTCCGAAGGCTAGTTCGAGGGGAAGGATGATCGCGACGGCGAGCACGTTGAAGAAGTCGTGCATCGTTGCTGCCGTGAAAGCGAGTCGGAACTCGTCTGATCGTCTGGCATGACCGAGGGATACGAGCGTGTTCGTGACGGTCGTGCCGATGTTCGCCCCCATGATCATCGGCACCGCGGCTTCCATCGGGAGACTCCCAGCGGCGACCAGGGCGACGATGGTCGCCGTCGTCACGGATGACGACTGGACGAGGACGGTGGCCAGGACCCCCACGGCGAGTGCTGCGAGCGGGTTCGTGATGCCCTCGAAGAGGCTCTCGCTCGCGCCGCCCGTGACGCCCTTGATGCCGCCTTCGAGCAGACGAACCCCGATGAGGAACATGTAGAGCAAGCCGACCACGATGAGCAGCCGTGCCCATGGGGGCATCCGGCGCTGACGTGCAGCCACTACCTCTTCAGGTGTCAGATCAGACTCGTGCTCAGAAGTCAATCTCGTTATCCGGTTGCCGGGCGGGTGATCGGTCGGGATGCTAGCCAAGCAAGGATGGGCGTGCTTGGGCGAGTAGAGCAGAGAGCTGCCAGCTACCAGCTACCAGCAAGAAGTGGGGCTTCACCGACTACCGACTACTTGTCTGCGCCACCACCAGGCGCCCAGGCCGATCGCCAGGGCGGCGAACCCCACGATCGCACTGATCCGGACGTAGCCGTCGAGGAGGGCTGTCCAGACGGCGTCGGCTGCTGCCCGGTTGACATCGCTCTCGATCGTGGTTCCCGCCGCGTTGACGGCTGTGCGAAGAATGGCGAGGCTGGCCAGGATCGCGGCGGCAGACGCGAACCCGAACCACTGGACCGGTTGGAAACGGTCGCGATCGAAGAGAACGGCGATCCCCAGGAGAGTGAGCGCAGCGATGAGGAACACCCACGATGCCGTGTGGAACACACCGATGACCGAGCGCGGGGCCGCAAGAAGATCGGTCTGGATCAGGACGATCTCACCGAGGGAAGCTTCAACCTCGGCAAAGAGGTCGATACCACGTTCTTCAAGACCATCGATGATGAGACCGGCGGCCCCATCCAGTTCGATCCCGACGTAGCCACTTTCGGTTGCGGTGACGTCACCTTCGAGAACACCGATGAACGCCGTGTGCGTCGCTCTGAGACTGGCGGTCCACGCGTTCGTGAAGGCGTCGGATTCGATGAGTTGTTTCGTCGTGTCGAAGACGAACTCCTGGGTGAACTCGACGAACTTCGGTGTGAGGAAAGCGAGTTGATCCGGAAGTGCTTCGGCGACCCGCTGCTCAATCGTGGCGCCTTCGTCGAACGCTCCGGCAGCCCGCACGGCGATGGCCGTTGAGATTGCTGGATCCTTCGGGAGGGGAGCGAGGCTCTCGACGAAGTTGTCGGTATCAAAGATCCGGTCGTGCAGCCAGTACGTGTCGACGGAGATCGACACGAGGATGCCCGCGATCACGGCGAGCATGATCCCGATAACGGCCGCGATCTTCCCTCGCTCTTCAGACTTCTCTGGAAGGGTGTCGGTCATCGATGTCCCCCGACGGCGGTTCTACTCGATCTCTCCGAGCGCGGTGACGTAGGCATCGAACTCGCGCGCCGTCCCGAGAGAGCCACTGTCGATGACGGAGTGAACGATGCCGTCGGAATCGAGAACGAACGTCATCCGATTCGCTCCACCGACGGCTTCGTTGAACGCTCCGTATTGGGTTGCAACGACGCCGTGTGGCCAGAAGTCGGAAAGAACGGGGAATGTGAAGTCGTTCTCATCGGACCACTTCTTGGCCACGGGTACGGCGTGGCAGGTGATGACGACAACGTTGGCATCGAGATCGTTGAGCGTGGCGAGGTTGTCCCGGATCGCACAACTCTCATCGTCGCAGATCCCCGTGAACGGGAACGGGATGAAGACGATCAGGCTCTTCTTGCCCTTGAGATCGTCGAGCGTGACCGTATTCCTGTCCTGGTCGGTGAGCGAGAACGACGGAGCAGGCGAACCGACGATGGCGGACATGGGATCTCCTTGGGGTGTCTGATGCCGAATCTAGCGCCGTCGGTAAAACAGTAGATCAGTACTGCTCTACTCGCTACTGATCTACTGATCTACTGATCTACTGATCTACTGATCTACTGATCTACTGATCTACTGATCTACTGATCTACTGATCTACTCCTAATCTGACACCATGCCCCCCGGTTTCTACGACCAAATCACCGACCTTCCCCCGCCGTTGCCGAGACCGGAACGCGTCATGGCGATCGGGGCCCATCCGGACGATGTCGAATTCGGTGCCGGTGCCACGCTCTTCAACTGGACGTCGAATGGGACGGAAGCCGTGATCGTGGTCGTCACAGACGGCTCGAAGGGTTCGTGGGATCCTGACATCGATCGCTCAGCGCTCATCGAACAGAGAAAGTCGGAACAACAGAGGGCTGCCGACATCCTTGGCGCCACGAGCGTCGAGTGGCTCGATCAGATCGACGGCGAGCTGCAACACACCCCTGATCTGCGGCAGGAGATCGCTCGACTGATCCGCATCCATCGGCCCGATGTCGTGCTCACCCATGACCCGTGGCAGCGTTATCAACTGCATCAAGACCACAGGGCAACGGGCCTCCTCACCGTCGATTCCGTCGTTGCAGCGCGTGAACCTCTCTTCTACCCGGACCAGGGGCTCGAACCCCATCGCCCCTCCACGGTTCTTCTCTGGTCCGCCGACGAACCGGATCACGCAGAGCCGGTCAGTGCTCTGGCATTCGACGCCAAGGTCGAGGCGCTTCTGTGTCATGCATCGCAGTCCGAGACCACGATGGGGAGCGCTGCATTATCGGATGACGCTCGAACCCAATTCATCGAGCGCGTGGATGACTGGCTTCGCTCCTCGGCATCCCGATTCGACACCGATCGGGCTGAGACCTTCAAACGCATCGTCCCGTAGGAAGAAGAGAGAGCGACATGACCCCAAACACACTCGTACTCGGCGCAGGCATCGTCGGCTCGGCAGCCGTCTGGGACCTCGTCCGGAGAGGGCACACGGTCACCGTTGCCGATACGGATTCCGAACTCGCCGACGACGTCGCCGCTGCATTCGGAGCATCGTCTAACCAACTCGACGTGAGCGATGAGAAGAAGCTTGCTGCCATCCTTGACGGATTCGATGCCGTCGTCTCGGCGGTGCCGTACCGGTTCGGCGTCGAAGTCGCTGGTGCCGCGATTCGGGCCGGTGCCCACTACGCGGACTTTGGCGGAAACCCAACGGTCGTCGCTCGGCAGCAGGAACTTAACGGTGCAGCAATCGAAGCGGGTGTTCTCGTTGCGCCCGACTGCGGTCTTGCTCCCGGCCTCGCGAACGCGATGGCCGAACACCTCATCGCAACGACGCCGGGTCGGATTCGATCGGTTCAGATCCGCGTTGGAGCGCTGCCCCCGGAACCGATCGGGATACTCGGCTACCAACTGGCCTTCAGCCCCGCCGGCCTGATCAATGAATACGCTGAACCATGCGAAATCGTCGAAGACGGCTCGTATCGAACGGTTGATCCGCTCACCCGATTCGAGACCGTTGATTGGGAAGACCGGGGGCCACTCGAAGCCTTCTCGACTGCCGGCGGCACGTCGACCATGTGTCGCGATTACGAAGGCAGAATCGATCGTTTGGAATACAAGACGCTCAGATTTCCCGGCCACGGCCGCATCTTCGCCGCGATTCGTGACATGGGCCTCTTCGACGAGACCGGTGACCCGTCACCGCGCTCCGTCCTGCTGGCAGCCCTCGATCGGACACTCCCCCGAGGAGATGACGACCTCGTGCTCGTTCGCGTCTGGGTCGAGACGGACGAGACCACCCGAACCATGGAGATCGAGGACGTCCATGACGGCCGCTTCTCAGCGCTCGCCCGCACCACAGCGTTCCCTGCGACGGCGCTCATCGACCTCGTCATCCGCGGCAATGTGTTGAAGCGCGGCGTTCACACGATGCAGCGCGCCATCGACGGCGACCTGCTCATCGAGGCTCTTCAGCCCGTCGGGGTCACCGTTGTCGACCGGAGGTCGTAATCCTCCTACGGCGTCGCGGTTCCCGCCTGCGTGGCTCCGATCCGGTTGCTCGTTTCGGGGTCGAAGAAGTGCATCTTGCTGGTGTCAAGCACCAGTTTGATGTCGGATCCGTTCGGAACGGAGACGTCGGGACTGACCCGGGCGCTGAACTTCGTCTCGTCACCCAGCACCGACGCGTCGGTTCCCGCGTCGGCGAGCAGTTCCGCGATGTCCGGCGTCATCACCGGTATCTCCGGCATCGAGAAGTGGACGTACGTGTCAGATCCCAGCACTTCGTTGACGTCGGTCGTCGCGCTAATCGTGTGGTCCGGATCCTCCGGAACCACCCTCGAGTCCTCGAAGTCACCGGGCCGCATCCCGACGACCAGCTTCTGGTTCATGTAGTTCTCGATGCCGGGGTGCCGATCGAGAGTGGTCTTTGTGAGCTTCAGGCGCTGGCCGGCGAACGAGCACCATACGTCTTCGCCTTCGGCCGAGAGCGTCCCGTAGATAAGGTTCATGGCGGGGCTCCCGATGAATCCCGCAACGAAGAGGTTGACCGGTTCGTTGAAGAGCTCGGTTGGAGGCGCAACTTGCTGCATGTTGTACGGGCGCTTCGCCGAGACGGGACGCATGACTGCGACACGGTGCCCGAGCGTCATTGCCTCGACCTGGTCGTGGGTAACGTACACGGTGGTGGTCTGGAGTCGATTGTGAAGGCGGCCGAGCTCGCTGCGCATCGCGACGCGAAGCTTGGCATCGAGGTTGGAGAGCGGCTCGTCCATCAGGAAGGCCATCGGCTCACGAACCATGGCACGACCCATGGCGACACGCTGCCGCTGACCGCCGGAGAGTGCCTTCGGCTTCCGGTCGAGGAAATCGGTGATCTCGAGCGACTCGGCGGCTTCGTTCACACGGCGCTTGATCTCATCCTTGGGGGTCTTGCGGAGCTTCAGGCCAAATGCCATGTTGTCGTACACCGACATGTGCGGGTAGAGGGCGTAGTTCTGGAACACCATCGCGATGTCGCGGTCTTTCGGCGCGACGTCGTTCACAAGCCGATCACCGATGTACATCTTGCCTTCGGTGATCTCCTCGAGGCCGGCGATCATCCGCAAGACGGTCGACTTACCGCAACCGGAGGGCCCGACGAACACGAGGAACTCGGCGTCCGCTATCTCCAGGTCGACCTGCCCAACCGCCCGGGTCCCATCCGGATAGATCTTGCCGATGTCTTCGAGGAGGATCTCCGCCACTTCCGACTCCTTGCGTAGTTGCGGCCATGCTACCACCCGTCTCGGGAGCCCGCCACGGGGGCTGGTCGCCGTGGCACTAGGCTGATTCCATGAACGAATCGAACATCGCCATCATCACCGGGGGCACCGGAGCGGTCGGTCGAGCGCTGATTCCCCTCCTCGTTCAACGCAATTTCAAGCTCGGTGTCACGTACATCATCCCGGAGCAGGCCGCTCTCCTCGAGAGTGAACTCGATCTGCCGGAAGACCAACTCATCCTTCGCCGCGTTGACGCCGTCGATGCGAAGGCGACGAACGAGTTCTTCGAAGAGACGGTGGAGACATTCGGTGGTCTCAACGTCCTCGTGTCGCTTGTCGGCGGTTGGGCAGGCGGCCGCGACGTGCACGAGACCGACGACGTGCGTTTCGATCGAATGATCGATCTGAATCTCCGGTCTGCGTTCAATGCCGTCCGGGCCGGGATTCCCTACATGCGTAACCAGGATTGGGGCCGCATCGTGATGCTCGGCAGCCGTCAGGCGGTTGATCCACCGGCCGGACAGGCCGTGTACAACATGGCCAAGGCCGGCGTTGCGGCGCTTGGAAAGTCTGTTGCACGCGAGATGTCCGATACCAACGTCACCTGCAACGTGCTGCTTCCGTCGGTGATCGACACCCAGCGAACGAGGGAAGCACTCCCCTACGCCGACTATGTTGACTGGCCGAAGCCGGATGAGATTGCCAACGTGATCGACTTCCTCACCGGCCATCGTTCAGCAGTGATCGACGGTGCCCAGATCCCCGTGTGGGGTGCGGCAGAGTT
>JAMBLK010000153.1 GCA_023336855.1 Actinomycetes bacterium | reverse complement strand
GAGCGGACCGGCAACGCCGATCTGTGCTCGGTGATCCCGAACCTCTCACTCAAGATGGGGTACGAGACCGTCCCGGCCGATCGACTCCCTCATCTGGCTCGCGTCTCGCATCACATCGCGGAGTACGTCAACCTCACGCTCGACGATCACCTGCCGTTCGTGGGAACGTCGGCATTCACGCACAAGGCCGGTCTGCACACGTCGGCTCTGGCTCGACGACCGGATGCCTACGAGCACCTCCCACCCGAGTCAGTGGGGAACACGACCCGGATGGTCGTCTCGGAGCTCGCGGGGCGGTCGACGATCCTGGCCAAGGCGCAGGAAACCGGCCTCGACCTCTCCTCTGAAGAAGCACAGGCGATCGTGGACCGGATCAAGGTGCTCGAGCACGAGGGCTATCACTTCGAGGCCGCGGGCGGTTCATTCGAACTGCTTGCGCGCGATGTACAGGGATGGAAACAGCCGTTCTTCGAGCTCGAGTCATACCGGGTCTTCGTCGAGCATCGGGACGGCGAAGTTACGGCCGAAGCCACGGTGAAGGTCTACGTCAACGGAGAGCGAATCGTCACGACGCGCGAGGGGGACGGCCCGGTCGCGGCGATCGACGGGGCGTTGCGTTCCGCTCTCTGCGACGCCTACCCCCACTTGGCCGACATTCACTTGACCGACTACCGGGTTCGCGACCTCGATTCCTCCGATGGCGCGGCGGCAAGGGTTCGCGTCCTCTGCCGCCACAGCGATGCCGACGGCTCCTGGGGAACGGTGGGAGTGCACCAGAACATCATCGATGCGTCCTGGAGAGCCGTGTGCGAAGGAATCGTGGTGGGGCTGCTGAGGAGTAGCACGTAGGCGTGAACACAGCATCCAGCTTCCAGCCGCCAGCTCCCAGTAGGACGGGGCAGAAGTCAGCATGAGCCATCGCAGGAGAGACCTCCTGCTGGTGGCTGGTAGCTCGCAGCTGGCAGCTCAGCGACCCCTCCCACATCTCACGGCAATCGAATACAATGCCCAAGGCTTTCTGGCCCTAGAGCCGGAATAGGCCAGACGTAGGTTCGGGAGGGACGGTCGAGAGACCGCGGTCGAATGCCCGAGGACGACCGGGGCATACGAAAGGTGAGACAACGATGAGAAGAACGAAATGGCTCCTGTTCCTTGGGGCACTCGCCCTCGTGGCAGCGTCGTGCGGGTACAGCGACGTCAGCAGTGACACGACGGCAGCGCCGAGTGGCGGCGGAGAAGATGTCGGTGGAGCGGCGAACGGACAGGAACTCTTCAAGAGCACCTGCACAGCGTGTCACGGTCAGAACGCCGAAGGCATCGACGGTCTCGGCACCGACATGCACGACAACGAGTTCATCCAGTCGCAATCGAACGCGGATCTGATCGTGTTTGTCGCTGTCGGTCGTTCCACAACAGATCCTGACAACACGACCGGGGTCGACATGCCGCCAAAGGGTGGCAACTCGTCACTCACGGAAACGGACCTCGCAGACATCGTCGATTACCTCAGAACCCTGCAATAGCAGCGGTTTCGAAGCGGACTCGGTCGAGCGTCGGTAGCTCTGCGGGGTCACCGCGGTGAGGCAACTAGGGTCCTTTGGCCCTAGGGTTTGGGAATTGTTAGGGGCGAAGTTAGGGTTTCAGTATGGGAGCAGAACAGCAACCTTCGACAGCCGAATCAACGGTGTCCAGCGGCCGTTCGATTGGCTCGATGCTCGGGCCGTTAGGCGCTAGGAAGAACATCGACGGCCGATTCACAACCGTTCAGGTATACCTGAAGGTCGCCGTCATCGTCGTCTACATCGCGATCGCCACGGTCTGGTTCCCTTCCTGGTTGATGAAGCCGAACTCTCTGGCCGTCGTACGTGACCTCTACTCGGGGCTCATGTCGGCCGACACCTGGAGCACGGTTTTGAGCCTCATCGTTTCGGGTGTCTGGTTCGTGGCGCTGGCGATCGGTCTCGGAGCCATGCGGGTGGCCCAGCAGCACCGCTACATCTGATGCAGCCCCTGCGCTTCTACGACGAGAACATCCCGTGCCTCGCGGCGTGTCCCGTCCACACCAACGCAGGGGCGTACGTCGCTGCGATCGCCGATGGCGACGACGAATTCGCCTATCTGACCGCACGGCTGCCGAATCCGTTCGCCTCAGTCTGCGGCCGGGTGTGCGCAGCACCCTGTGAGGACGCCTGTCGGAGAGGCGAGATCGATACACCGATCGCCATCCGTGCTCTCAAGCGTTTCGTCACCGAGAAGTACGGCGTCGAGGCCGGAAGTGACAAATGGCGTTCCGTCGCAGAACACAAGGGCGAGGAACGCGAACAGAGCATCGGCATCATCGGTGGCGGGCCGGCAGGTATGGCGTGCGCTCACGACCTCCGTCGCCTCGGTTACCGCGTCACCGTCTACGAGGCAACGGGGCAACTGGGTGGC
The DNA here is from genome assembly GCA_023336855.1 of Actinomycetes bacterium. Classification (GTDB taxonomy): domain Bacteria; phylum Actinomycetota; class Acidimicrobiia; order Spongiisociales; family UBA5794; genus JAHEEL01. The sequence goes on along the minus strand of JAMBLK010000153.1, from coordinate 3,338 downwards.
ATGATGGTGCTCGGCATCCCCGAGTACCGTCTTGACCGCGACCTCCTCAATGCCGAACTCGATGCCATCGTCAGCCTCGGCGTCGACGTCCACCTCAACACGCGACTCGGTGTCGATGTTCAGTTCGACGAACTGCGGGATCAGCACGATGCGCTCTTCCTCGCGATCGGCGCCACGCTGGGTCGAGGACTCGACCTCGAAGGTCACGAAGCCGACGGCGTCCTGAAGGCCATCGAGTTTCTCATCAACGTCAACCAGGGATTCGGCGTCAACATCGGCGAACGAGTGCTGGTGATCGGCGGCGGTGACGTTGCCATGGATGCAGCCCGCTCCGCGCTGCGCCGCGAAGACTACGAGGAGGCCCGACAGAACGGAGCCAACGGCGCCCGGGACCCCGAGATGATGGTCGAGGCCCTCGACGTCGCCAGGTCGGCGGCGAGAGAAGGCGCTACCCACGTGACCGTGTTCTCGCTCGAGTCCGAAGAGGAGCTGCCCGCATCGCCCTTCGAGGTCGAGGAGGCATCCGCAGAGGACATCGTGTTCATCCACCGTCGTGGACCCGCCCGCATCCTCACAGAGGATGGGAAGGTCACGGGACTCGAGACCATCGGCGTCCTGTCGGTGTTCAACGATGAAGGGCGCTTCGCCCCCACGTTCGATCCCGACGATCTGGAGTCGTTCGAAGCCGACACGGTGATCCTCGCGATCGGCCAGGCCATCGACATCGAGGCGCTGGGGGATTCGGGGCCGGAGATCTCTCCTCGTCGAACGATCGGAATCGACGAAACGACCTTGAAGACATCCCTCGACAACGTGTGGGCGGGGGGAGATGCTGCACGCGGACCGCGGACCCTCATCGACGCGATCGCCGACGGTCGTACCGTCGCCGCCGAAATCCACAAGGCATTTACCGGCGAGGTTCCGCCGGAGGTTGAAGGACAACTCGTCGAGCTCTCCCAGTTCCATCGCTATGACGATACGTACGACCGCGTTGACCGACTCTCGGTCCCCGTCCTCGCAACGGACCGTCGCATGGGTCTGAGCGAAGTCGAGCTCGGATTCACCGAACAGCAGGCACGATGCGAGGCCGCCCGTTGCCTCCGATGCTTCGCCAACATCGAACTCGACGTCGACATATGCGTCCTCTGCGCTCTGTGCGTCGATGTCTGCCCCGTGGATATCATCTCCATCGTTCCGGCTGAGGAGATCGGTGAAGATCAAGGCAGTACCGCACTGTTACTCGACGAGACCGACTGCATCCGATGCGGTTTGTGCATCGAACGTTGCCCACCCAACGCACTGTCCATGGCAGTGTGGTCGGGGATAGGAGTGCCCCAGTGAAAACCTCTGAACGAATACGGAAGTCCGCGATCGGCAGTTCGTTCTTCCGTAACCCGGATCGGGTGACCGAGAGGGATCGCGCGGCCGGTCACTGGTCGAACTTCCTCCTCCACCTCTATCCGGTGAAGGTGCGCAAGATCGAGGTCACGTTCAAGTACACGGCCTTCCTCGGCGTTGCTTCGGTCGTGCTGTTCGGGATCCTGACGGTCACGGGGATCTTCCTGATGTTCTTCTACGTGCCGTCACCGGCCAACGCATACCGGGACATCCAGACGATTCAGAACGAAGTGGCGTTCGGCCAGTTCCTCCGGAACGCCCACCGCTGGGCCGCTCATCTCATGGTTCTCGCCGTTGCAGCCCACCTCGCACGAGTGTTCTACCGGGGCGCCTACAAGCCGCCGAAGGAGTTCAACTGGGTGATCGGTGTTGTACTCCTCGTTCTCACGCTGCTGCTCTCGTTCACCGGCTACCTGCTGCCCTGGGACCAGCTTGCGTACTGGGCAGTGACCGTCGGAACCGCAATGGCCGCGTGGGTGCCTCTCATCGGCGACCAGATTCAAGAGCTCATGCTCGGCGGACCGACGGTCGGGTCCGCAACACTCCTCCGTTTCTACGTGCTTCACGTCGCCGTGCTGCCGGTTGCCCTGGTCAGTGTGCTCACCATCCACATCTGGCGCTGGCGCAAGGACTCGATGCTGACAATGGATTCCGAGCAGGGAGATACCGATGCTTGACCCCGACCCCAGGATCATTGCCAACAAGCGGCTGCTGGGTGTCGTACCCGGCAAGCCCGGCGTCGGCGATCGGAAGGAGCCGGCCGAAGAAGAGACCGTCATGGTCTGGCCGAATCTCCTGATCCGCCATGCCGTTGCCGCTCTCTTCGTCATCTTGATCGTCGTCCTGATCGCGACCTTCTTCGATGCGCCGCTCCGCGAGATAGCGAATCCCACGAACACGCCGAACCCGGAGAAGGCGCCCTGGTACTTCGCTGCACTCCAGGAGCTCCTGTCGCTCTTCCACCCACTGGTGGCCGGCGTGCTCGTCCCCGGCGCGATCATCATGGGTCTCGTCGCACTCCCCTACATCGATCGAAACCCGTCGCTGGACCCACGGAAACGACAGATCGCACGGACCGCGTTCACCGTGTTCATGGTCATCTGGATCGCATTGACGCTCATCGGTTTCATGTTCAGGGGTGAGAACTGGTCCTGGGTGTGGCCCTGGGAGGAATGGCATGGTGAGCTATGAGTGACCTGAGTCGCCGGTCGTTCCTGTCGGCCGCATGGAAGGTCGGCTTCGGTCTCCTCGCTGCTGCGGGTGTCGTCACGACGTGGGATCTCTTGAAACCCACGCTGGCGGCGGGAGTCGACATCCTCGTGAAGACGGTCAAACCCGATGCCGTTCCGTCCGCCGGTGTCCTCGTGGTCCCCAAGGCACGCGGGTATCTCGTCAAGGTCGACGAAGAGGAGATCCTTGCCCTCTCCGAGGTCTGTCCGCACCTCGGTTGCAGGGTGCCGTTCATCGACGAGAACAACCAGTTCGAGTGCCCCTGCCACGGTTCGAAGTTCACCAGAGTCGGCGACTACATCGAGGGACCGGCCCCTCGCGGTTTGGACGAGTACGGGACCGAGATCGTCGACGGTGTGATCGAGATCGATACGAGCGACGTCATTGCCGGCCCCGCACCGGGATCGGAGAGGGCCTGATGACCTACCGATCCAAGGACCCGGGTCTCGAAGCGTCAACGAACAAGTGGATGGTCTTGGGTCTCGCGTTCATGATCGTGCTGATCGTGGGCTTCGTCGTGTACCTCTGGTTCGAGCCGACAGCCCGCGCCGAGTCTCTGGAAGAACATACGACCGTCCTGGTGGAGATGGGGACCGACCTGTACGAACTCAACTGCGCATCGTGTCACGGCGCAGATGGAGCGGGCGGGGTCGGACCTGCACTCAATTCGAAGGAGTTCCTCACGGCAGCCGACGACGGCCAGATCACCG
>JAMBLK010000152.1 GCA_023336855.1 Actinomycetes bacterium | reverse complement strand
GAAGAAGCCCCTGCAGCTGAAGAAGCTGTCGAGGTTGAAGAGACCCCGGAGGCGGAGTCCGAAGCTTCAGATACCGAAAGCGCTGATGAAGTGATGGCTGCTGAAGCATCCGATGAGGATGCCGGTAGCGAGTCCAAGAACACCAATGGTGCGGCCGATGATGCCGCCGAGGAGGAATAGAACATGGCCAAGATGACGAGCGAGGAACTACTCGCTGTCTTCGAGGAGATGAGTGTCCTCGAGCTGTCAGAGTTCCTCAAAGAATTTGAGGAAAAGTTCGACGTAACCGCGGCGGCCCCGATGGCTATGGCCGCCATGCCCGCTGCAGGTGGCGAAGCCGCCGCCGAGGAAGAGCAGGATGAGTTCGATGTGATCTTGATCGCCGCAGGCGACAAGAAGATCCAGGTGATCAAGGAAGTTCGTAGCCTTACGAGCCTCGGACTCAAAGAAGCCAAGGCTGTCGTTGACGACGCACCGGGTCCCGTCCTGGAAGGCCTCGACAAGGAAGCCGCCGAGAAGGCGAAGGAAGCCCTCGAGGGTGCCGGCGCGACGGTGGAACTCAAGTAGTAGATCAGCAGAGCAGTAGCTCAGTAGATCAGAAGGAAGGGGAGTGGCCTAGGTCGCTCCCCTTCCTCGCGCTCCGAACGCTTGATACTCGCCCGTTGGCTTGTCGCCGGCACTCCTCGCCATCGGCCGGCCTCTCGGTCGTCAGGACAGTCTCTGGTCTACTGAGCTACTGCTCTACTCGGTTGAACCTTGACGAGATCGGTGGTTTCGTTGTATGTTGCACCTACCAATTGAACGTCCTTCCGCGACTCTCGCAAGAAAGAGCCGGGTTAGCTGTGCGCTAGCTCGGATTCGTGCTATTCTCCGTCGTTCCGTAACCCTGCCCACAGCTCCCGCTGATCGCATCCAAACGAGGAGGATCCTCCCTTGGCCCGTGCGCGTTCGACCCGTCTCTCTTTTGCCAAGCTGCCCGAAGTCCAGCCACTCCCGGATCTCCTCGCTGTTCAGCGCGAGTCCTTCGAGGGCTTTCTGGAAAGCGGCCTGCGGCAAATCTTCGAAGGGGTCTCCCCGATCGAAGACTTCACCGGCAACCTCGCCCTCGAACTGACCGATCATCGCTTCGGCGATCCGACCGAGTCGATCGAAGAGGCGAAGGACCGTGACGCCAACTATTCGAAGCCGCTCTTCGTGACCGCGCGTTTCCTCAACCGGGAAACAGGTGAGATCAAAGAGCAGCAGGTCTTCCTCGGGGACTTCCCGATGATGACCGACAACGGCACGTTCATCATCAACGGCACAGAGCGCGTGGTCGTGAGCCAGCTCGTCCGGAGCCCCGGCGTCTACTACGACGTCAACGTCGACAAGACGTCCGACAAGGACATCTACTCGGCGAAGGTCATCCCCGGTCGCGGAGCGTGGCTCGAGTTCGACGTCGACAAGAAGGGCACCGTCGGTGTGCGGGTCGATCGCAAACGCCGGCAGTTCGTCACCACGTTCATCCGGGCGCTCGGCCTCGCGGAATCAGACGAGGACATCCTGGCACTCTTCGACGGTTCCGATCTGATCAGAGAGACGCTTGTGAAGGACCCGACGTCCACGAAGGACGAGGCCCTCTTGGACCTCTACCGCAAGCTCCGTCCGGGTGAGCTCACCACGGTCGAGTCGGCCCGTGGACTCATCAACACGCTCTTCAACAACCCGAAGAGATATGATCTCACCAGGGTCGGCCGCTACAAGCTGAACCAGAAGCTGGGGCGCCCCCAGATCGACATCGAGGCCTACAACCAGGCCGAAGACGGTCTCCTCTCCGATGAGGACATGCTCGATGCGATCCGCTACCTCATGGCTCTCCACAACCGTGAGGACGGGTACCACACGGACGACATCGACAACTTCCAGAATCGTCGCATCCGGACCGTCGGCGAGCTGATCCAGAACCAGATTCGCGTCGGCCTGAGCCGTCTCGAGCGTGTCGTTCGTGAGCGCATGACCACCCAGGATCCCGAGGCGATCACGCCGCAGACGCTGATCAACATCCGGCCAGTCGTTGCGTCGATCAAGGAATTCTTCGGCACCAGTCAGCTGAGCCAGTTCATGGATCAGCCGAACCCGTTGGCCAGCCTGACGCACCGTCGCCGTCTCTCGGCGCTCGGACCGGGCGGTCTGTCCCGTGAACGGGCCGGTTTCGAGGTTCGAGACGTCCACCCGTCGCACTACGGGCGGATGTGTCCGATCGAGACGCCGGAGGGCCCGAACATCGGTCTCATTGGTTCGCTTGCTTCCTATGCGAAGGTGAACCGATTCGGATTCATCGAGACGCCGTATCGACGGGTCAAGGCCGGCAAGGTCTCCAAGAAGATCGACTATCTGACCGCCTCTGAAGAAGAAGGTCACGTCATCGCCCAGGCGAATGCGCCGCTCAATGATGACGGCTCGTTCAAGAATGATCGTATCCTCGTCCGCAAGACCGGCGGCGAGATCGACTCGGTGGAACCCGGCGACGTCGACTACATGGACGTCTCCCCCAAGCAACTCGTCTCCGTGTCGACGGCACTCATTCCTTTCCTCGAGCACGATGATGCGAACCGTGCCTTGATGGGATCGAACATGCAGCGCCAGGCGGTCCCTCTCGTTGAGACCGACGCACCGCTCGTCGGAACCGGCATGGAGGCACGGGCCGCTGTCGACTCCGGCGACGTGATCCTCTCACCGGTCGATGGTGAGGTCGTGGAAGTGACCGGCAACGAGATCGTGGTCAAGGAGAAGGGTTCTAACAAGAAGCACCGACTCCCGCTGCTCAAGTTTGAGCGCTCGAACCAGGGAACGTCGATCAACCAGAAACCGATCATCGCCGAGGGTGACACCGTCAAGGCCGGCACTGTCTTGGCCGACGGTCCGTCGACGGAGGACGGTGAGCTTGCGCTGGGTCGCAACCTGCTCGTCGCTTTCATGCCGTGGAACGGTTACAACTATGAGGACGCGATCATCCTCTCGGAGCGCCTCGTCAAGGACGACGTGCTCACCTCGATTCACATCGAAGAACACGAGATCGAGGCTCGCGACACGAAGTTGGGCGCCGAGGAGATCACACGTGACATCCCGAACGTGGCCGAGGAAGTGCTCGCAGACCTCGATGACCAGGGCATCATCCGGATCGGCGCCGATGTCGGTCCCGGCGACTATCTCGTCGGCAAGATCACGCCGAAGGGCGAGACCGAGCTGACCCCGGAGGAGCGCCTCCTGCGGGCGATCTTCGGTGAGAAGGCCCGTGAAGTTCGCGACGTGTCCCTCAAGGTTCCACACGGTGAGACCGGCAAGGCGATCGCCGTGAAGGAGTTCCGTCGGGACGAGGGCCACGACCTTCCGCCCGGCATGAACGAGCTCGTGCGGGTCTACGTCGCCAAGCAGCGGAAGATCTCGGAGGGCGACAAGCTCGCCGGGCGCCACGGAAACAAGGGCGTCATCGCGAAGATCCTCCCGGAGGAGGACATGCCGTTCCTGCCGGACGGCACCCCGGTAGACATCATCCTGTCGCCGCTTGGTGTTCCGTCCCGCATGAATCTCGGTCAGGTCCTCGAGGTCCATCTCGGTTGGGCGGCATCACAAGGGTGGGACTCGTTCGACGACCTGGAGAGCCCGGCAGCCAAGGGTTCCGGACCGTGGACCAAGACGGCGACACCCGTCTTCGACGGTGCACACGAGAATGAGATTCTCAAGCTCCTCGACAACACGCTCCCGAATCGCGACGGAGACGTCATGGTCAACAGCGTCGGGAAGGCACAACTGTTCGACGGTCGTTCCGGCGAGCCGTTCGATTCGCCCATCACCGTCGGGTACATGTACATCTTGAAGCTGGTTCACCTCGTGGACGACAAGATCCACGCTCGGTCGACCGGTCCGTACTCGATGATCACTCAGCAGCCGCTGGGCGGCAAGGCGCAGTTCGGTGGTCAGCGTTTCGGAGAGATGGAGGTCTGGGCGCTTGAGGCGTACGGCGCCGCCTACGCCCTCCAAGAAGTCCTGACGATCAAGTCCGACGATGTGCGAGGCCGTGTGAAGGTCTACGAGGCGATCGTCAAGGGCGAGAACATTCCTGAACCCGGGATCCCCGAGTCGTTCAAGGTGCTCGTCAAAGAGATGCAGAGCCTGTGCCTCAACGTCGAGATGCTCTCGGCCGGTGAGGAAGTCGAGTTCAAGGAAATCGAAGAGGACATGTTCCGCACGGCGGCATCCCTCGGGATCGACATTTCGCGGCCTGAGAAGCCCGAGATCGAAATCAACATTTGAGGCTGACGGGAGCAACTGGTGACACAACTGTTCGATGAACTGAAAATCAGCCTCGCTGCGTCGGATCAAATCCGCGCGTGGTCCTTCGGCGAGGTCAAGAAGCCCGAGACGATCAACTACCGGACCCTCAAGCCCGAGAAGGAAGGCCTCTTCGACGAGCGCATCTTCGGGCCGACTAGGGACTGGGAGTGCTACTGCGGCAAGTACAAGCGTGTCCGGTTTCGCGGCATCGTCTGTGAGCGGTGCGGCGTCGAGGTAACACGCTCGAAGGTGCGCCGGGAGCGCATGGGCCACATCCAGCTCGCCGCCCCGGTAACGCACATCTGGTACTTCAAGGGTGTCCCGAGCCGTCTCGGTTACCTCCTCGACATGTCTCCGAAGGAGCTCGAGAAGGTCATCTACTTCGCTGCGTACCTCATCACGCACGTCGATGAAGAGAAGCGGCACGCCGACCTCTCGGAGCTCGAAGACGCAACCCGGCACGAACTCGAACTCATCGGTGAAGAAGCAGCCGAGTGGAAGGATGCCCGTCTGGTCCGGCTCGAGCAGGAGCTCACCCAGATGGAAGAAGCCGGCGCCAAGACCCAGGAGATCAACGCACGCCGCCGCGAGGTGGAGCGCGAGATCAAGGATCGCGACGAGCGGGCGGGCGTCGAAGAAGAACTCCTCCAAGAAGCGTTCGACACGTTCAAGTCGATGAAGCCCAAGCAGCTGATCGAATCCGAGCAGCTCTGGCGCGAGATCGTCGACCGTTATGGCGACTACTACGTCGGCGGCATGGGAGCCGAGTCGGTCAAGGATCTCATCAGCCGACTCGATTTCGATGCCGAGATGGATCGGCTTTACGAGGACCTCGAAGCCAGGTCGCAGCAGCGCCGGCAACGTGCGATGAAGCGCATGAAGGTCGTCAAGCCGTTCGCCGCAGGAACGAATGATCCGAAGAGCATGATTCTCGACGTCGTTCCGGTGATCCCACCGGATCTCCGTCCGATGGTTCAGCTCGACGGTGGCCGTTTCGCCACGTCCGACCTCAACGATCTGTATCGCCGCGTCATCAACCGGAACAACCGTCTCAAGCGTTTGATCGACCTCGGTGCCCCCGAGATCATCGTCAACAATGAGAAGCGGATGCTCCAAGAGGCCGTCGATGCTCTCTTCGACAACGGCCGTCGTGGCCGTGCGGTCACGGGTCCGGGCAATCGGCCCCTGAAGTCGTTGTCCGACATGCTGAAGGGGAAGCAGGGCCGGTTCCGTCAGAACCTGCTCGGCAAGCGCGTCGACTATTCGGGTCGTTCGGTCATCATCGTCGGCCCGGAATTGAAACTCCACCAGTGCGGTCTGCCGAAGATCATGGCGCTCGAACTGTTCAAGCCGTTCGTGATGAAGCGCCTCGTGGACATCGGCGAGGCCCAGAACATCAAGGCAGCCAAGCGCATGGTCGAGCGCAGGCGTTACCAGGTGTGGAACGTGCTGGCCGACGTCATCGAAGAGCACCCGGTGCTTCTCAACCGTGCGCCGACGCTTCACCGCCTCGG
>JAMBLK010000151.1 GCA_023336855.1 Actinomycetes bacterium | reverse complement strand
CACCGACAAACCGTGGATTGAGGCTCAGGGGAGGGTGTCAGCGCCCCCAGGCGCTGACGGGAAGGGTCAGACGGTTCCCTTCAGGTGCAGGGCTTGACCCCCTCCGCCTCCTGCGTCGGCACCTCCCCCTGAGCCTGAATCCACGGACTCTGGAGAGATCGGCGCCTCACCCATGTCCCCTCGGCCGAAGGACGGGGGGACGCGGAGGAGCGCAGCGACGACGCAGGGGGGCAATCTTCCCCAGGACGACGGCATCCAACAGCCCCCTCTGGCCTACCGGCCATCTCCCCCACTGCGTGGGGGAGAGTGTCAGAAAGCCCGTCTCGCACCTTCACCCGGATCGTGAACATCGGAAACACCTCGAATCCCGGCCCCACCATGAGATCCCACTGATACCCGCGACCACAAACCGTGGATTCAGGCTGAGGGGGAGGAAGAGATCCGGTCACCGATGGATGGCGCCTGCCGTACTGAGTACTGAGTACTCAGTACTCAGTACGGCGCGAAGCTCCCAATGAACGCTTGGCTTCTTGCTTCTCGGCCGGCAACGTTGCCTGCTGCGGCGGCTCCTGTCGTCGTGGGGAGTGCGCTTGCGGCGGCAGCGGGAGTGTTCAGGTGGGACGCGTTGATCGTGATCCTGTTCGCCGCGCTTGCGATCCAGGTCGGTGTGAACTTCGCAAACGACCTCGCCGATGCCGAAAAGGGTGCCGACACCGAAGCCCGGATCGGGCCCACTCGCGCAGTGGCAACCGGGTTGTTGAGCGCGGGACAGATGAAACGCGGGATCATGGTGGCGTTCGGACTTGCAGTCATCGCAGGGGTATACCTGATCTGGCTCGCCGGTTGGGTGATCCTCGCCATCGGCATCGTCTCGATCATCGCAGCCCTCGGCTACACGAACGGTCCGATCCCGTACGGCTACTACGGACTCGGCGAACTGTTCGTCTTCATCTTCTTCGGTCTCGTCGCCACCGTCGGCACACGCTATGTCTACGACCGAACAGCGCCGGCAGATGCCTGGGTCGGTGGGATCGCCATCGGTCTGCTCGCGGCGGCAATCCTCGTTGCGAACAACGTGCGCGACACCGACACGGACCGTGCAGCCGGGAAACGCACGCTTGCGGTGCTCCTCGGACGGAACCCCGCCCGATGGCTCTACGCCGTCATGGTTCTCGGCTCGTTCGCCGTCGTCGCAGCAGCCGTTGTGCTCAGCACCCTCCCGGCCTGGTCACTGTTCACGCTCCTGGCGCTTCCTCTGACGATCTCGCCGATCCGGACGATCTTCACGGAGACCGCCGGGCCACCACTCATCGGCGTCCTCAAGACCACGGCACGACTTCAGCTCGTCTTCGCCACTCTTCTCGCAGTCGGTGTCCTGATTGCGTGATCGGCGGTAACCTCGCCGTTGTGGACCCCGCAGAATCCCTCACATCCCGTCTCGCTGGAGCGCTCGCCGATCTCGGCCTTCGGCATGCCGTCATCTCTCCCGGATCCCGGAGCACACCGCTCGCTCTGGCATTCGCTGCGGAGACACGAATCACCAGCCACGTGCTGCTCGACGAGCGATCGGCAGGGTTCTTCGCTCTCGGTATCTCCAAACAGAGCGGAGTTCCGGCCGCACTCGTGTGCACGTCGGGTACGGCCACGACGAACTACTTCCCCGCAGTCGTGGAGGCGAGTCACGCACGGGTACCGCTCCTGGTCCTAACCGCGGACCGACCCCCCGAACTTCGCGGTACGGCTGCGCCCCAGACGATCGATCAGATCAATCTCTACGGCTCCGCCGTCCGCATGTTCCACGACGTCGGTGTCCCCGTCGAAGCTCTCGCAGCCGGAGCACCGTCGCTCGCTCTGCGTGCATGGTCGGCCGCACTCGATTCCCCCCACGGTCCCGTCCACTTGAACTTCCCATTCCGAGAACCGCTCGCCACGCCAACGACCGCTGCAACACCGACGACACTGCGGCACCATCGCGGTGACGTACAGCTGCCCCCGGAGGATCTCGTCGAACTCGCCGAGCGCCTCTCCGGCCGCCGCTCACTGATCGTCGCTGGAGGACACCAACGCCCCGGTTTCGCCGCAGCGGCAGCCATGCTCGCCGGGGAGGCGGCGATTCCCATCGTTGCAGACATCCAATGCCGGTTCCCATCCGCGTCGACCGTCGTGCACGGCGACCTTCTTGCATCATCCGGCTTCTTCCACGATCACGAGCCGGAGATCATCATCCGCGTGGGACAGATCCCAACGTCTCGTCCGATCTGGTCCTGGCTCCAGACGACACGTGTCGAGCAGATCACGATCGATGACGCCGGGTGGCGTGAACCGCTCGGCACCGCAACCACGGCGTACCGGGCCGACCCGGCGGTGACGTTCGCCGATCTCTCCGGGCGTGTGTCACGGACACCGGCATCGTGGCTCCCCTCATGGCAGGTGGCTGATCACGCAGCCGGCCTCGCTGTGAGGCGAGCCCTTGAAGCCGAAGCCTTCCCGAATGAACCGGCGGTCGCCGCGACTGTGTTGGAATCGGCGCCCCCCGGATCGACCATCTACGTGGCTTCTTCAATGCCGATCAGAGATCTCGACTCGTTCTCGGGGTCGGCTCGCGGCGATGTGGCGATCTTGTCGAATCGTGGAGCGAACGGCATCGACGGCCTTCTCTCTGCCGCAGCCGGTGCCGCGGCGTCCGATGGTCGGCGCGTTGTGGTGCTCGCCGGCGATCTCTCAGTCCTCCACGATGCCACGGCACTCGGGGTCATCGCCCGTTTCCAACTCCCCGTCTCAATCGTCGCCGTCAACAACGACGGTGGAGGCATCTTTCACTTCCTCCCCCAGGCTGACCAACTCGACCCCGAACGATTCGAGATGCTCTTCGGCACTCCGCACGGCCAGTCGCTGACCACCGTCGCTAACGCATTCGGGATACCCGCCCGCGAGATCACAGATGAGCCGGACCTGCGCTCGTCGATCACTGCCGCCGAGGGACCGATCCTGCTGGAGATCGAAACGGACCGCGTCGTGAACAGAGAGGTCCACGACCGACTCAGAGCGGCCGTGGCGGCCGTACTGAGTACCGAGTACTGAGTACCGAGTACCGAGTACCGGCGGCGAAGCCGCCTCACGTTGCTGCCAACAGCTCCAGCATCGGGCGGAACTTCAGACGGGTCTCGAGTAGCTCCGCGTCGGGGTCCGAATCCGCGACGATGCCCGCACCGGCGAAGACGTGGGCGTTCGTCCCTTCGAGCAGACCACAACGGAGTCCTATCGCGAACTCACCCTCGCCGGCCCCGTCGATCCAGCCGACACCTCCCGTGTACCATCCGCGGTCGAACGGCTCAGCCTTCGCGATGAACGCCAGCGCCGGATCTCTCGGTGTACCACCAACCGCCGGGGTCGGGTGAAGGGCATCGACGAGATCGAGTACGTGAACGCCTGTTCGCGTGGTCCCTGTGATTCGGGTCGAGAGATGTTGTACAGAGGCCATGCGCTTCAGCGACGGTTCGACAGGCACGGCTAGATCATTGGAGTACGGTCCCAACCGATCTGCCACGTCGTCGACGACATAGCGGTGCTCGATCCGATCCTTCTCCGACCGCATCAGTGCCTCTGCGAGCAATCGGTCCTCTGCCTCTCCCTCACCACGGGGCGCCGTGCCCGCGAGTGGATTCGAAGTAACGACTCCTCCAGAGGAGCGGACGAGCAGTTCCGGGCTGGCCCCGACGAACGTCGCTCCGTTGACCCGCCACCCGAAGCCAAAACACTGCCGATATGAGCGCTCGAGATGGCTGAGGACGTTGAGTCCATCTGGAGCAGTATCGGATCGAACGATCACCGAACGGGCCAACACGACCTTACGGATCGCCTCCTCTTCGATCGCCGCGATGGCCTCCGCGACGGCGTGCGTCCACTCGGAAACGGGGGGATAGGACTCCAGCGTGTGATCTCCCAGGTTCGGATACACCGGATCCGGTGGCGTCTCCAGCGAGCGAAGCCTCTCGACTATTGCATCGGCGTCGGCTCCCGGAGGAAGCGCGAGGAGGAGCTGCCGGTCACCGCCCCGGCTCAGCAGCGTCGCAATCGGGAGCACCGCGTCGGCCGCTCCGAACGATGCCCACGATTCAGATGTGGGTCCATCGGAAGAGAACGAGAACCCGGCGAACGCTCGGAACGGTTCAGGGAGTGACCACGCATCGACGGCGGATCTGAGATGTTCGAACCTCTGGGGGCCGGTCGACGAGGCTTTCGCTGCTATTCCCACTCCCCCGGCTGCTGATCCTTCCGGTGATGAGAAGTAGAAGGTCCCCTCGAAGCGATCAGATGCGGATCGGACGAATGACAACGGTTCGACGTCAAGGGAGATCACAGCGAACCGCACACCGTTGGCTCCGGTGGTGAGGGCGGCCTTCAGATCGAGGTTTCGGTCTGGGATCATCGAGACGTGATGCTACCGGTCAACAGACGATGTATCGGGCGACGAAGCGGATAGACAGCGGAGCGGCGCGGAGCCGATCACTCGGCCCCGTCGTCATAGCGCCAGGCAAGTTTGCTCTCGACGCGGAGCACGCCGTCGAGACGTGACGCAAGTTCGGAGAGCAGCCGAACCTCGTTCCTGGTCCCGACCTCCCCGACGAAGGTGACCACACCGTTGGCCACGGACACGTCGAGTTGATCTGGATCGATGAACAGGACCCTTCGGATCAGGTCCTCGCGGATCTCATCCTCGATCACATCGTCGGGCCGGGTGAACACAGAGACGATGTCGGCGCGCGAGATGATGCCGAGCAATCGTGAGTCGTCGTCGACGACGGGAAGTCGCTTGATGTCCTGGAACGTCATCATCTTGGCGGCTTCATAGATCTCGGTGTCCGGACCGGTCGTGACTACGCCGGGTGACATGACGTCTCCGACTGTTTCGCCGAGTTCCGTCACACCCTCTTGGCGGTCAACCTCGAGACGGAGGAAATCGGCCTCCGTGATGATTCCGGCGAGCGTTCCATCGGGAGTCGTAACGGGGAGTCCGCTGACGCGGTTCCTGAACATGAGGCGAGCCGCATCGCGGATCCCGGTCTCGCTCGAGACCGTGATCACATCGGTGGTCATGAGGTCTACGACCTGCACTCTGTTTCCCTCTCCTCGTCGTTCGGCGTCATTGTGGCAGTTCGGTTGGAAATCTGCCGGGCAATCGCACCGTCCGAATGCCCGGCAGGTCCGCTATAGGGCTGTCGGGAAGTCAGCCCGGCTCGGATAGAACACGCCATCGGTCGGCTTCACCTTGATCCGGGCGTCAACCACCCGTACGCCTTCACCGGGTGTTCCCACCTTGACGGGGTTCATGTCCATCTCAACCATCTCGGGAATGTCCTCGATCAAGGCCGAGACGCGAAGAAGGGCTTCCTTGACGGCATCAATGTCGCCGGCTTCTCCGCCCCGGTACCCCTCGAGTAGCCGCGCCGACTTCACGGAAGCGATCATCTCATCGACATCGAGGTCGGTGAGCGGGTGGATGCGGAATGCAACGTCTCCGATGAGTTCGACGAAGACACCGCCGAGACCGAACACGACCAGCGGACCGAAGTTGGGATCTTCGACCATCCCGATCAGAATCTCGTGACCACCGGAGACGAATTCCTGGAGGAGAACACCCTCCGGATCGGGCACGGCCGCCACGACCTGTTGATATGCGACTCGCACGGCTTCGTCTCCCTCGACATCGAGGACGACGCCTCCGACGTCAGACTTATGGAGCGCCGACGGCGAGATGACCTTGAGGACCACGGGTCCCCCGATCGCGGCAGCACGTTCGACCGCCTCGTCCTCGGTTCCCACCACCGAAGAGGCGGGCACCCGGAGTCCGTAGGATTCGAGCACGGTGTCGACCGTGTCGGGGTCGAGCCAATCCCCTTCATCATCCATGTTGGCCAGGGCCACGTCGAGTGCAGTTCGGGCGCGTTCCGGGTCGAGGTCTGTGAACTCCGGGATTTCACCCTCGGGTTGGGCGAGCCATTCGCCGTACCGGACCGCGTCGTAGAGCGCTCTTGCAGCGCGTTCGGGGAACGCAAACTCGGGCACGCTCGATCGCACTTGCGGAGCATCGTCCGACACCTTGCCGGACTGCATGAACACGGCGAGGAACGTCTTGTCATCCTCATGTGCCTCTCCAACATCACGGATGGTGCTCTGAATCTCAGCGACGCCGACCGGCGATGCCGGGATGTAGATGGCGATGACCGCATCGAGTTCGTCGGCCTCGAGCATCGCTTCGAGCACGTTTCGGTACTCGGCAGCCCCGGCTGCAGCGATCATGTCGACGGGATTTCGGACAGCAGCCTCAGGTGAGAGGAAGCCGCGCAACCGCTGCTGCAGGTCGTCTGAGAGGACCGGTACTTCCAGGCCACGGGATTCGAGACCATCCACAGCGAGGATCGCCGGACCGCCGGCGTTGGTAACGATGCCGACGCGCCGCCCCTTCGGGACCGGTTCGTTCGACAGGAGGCTCGTGACGTCGAACAGTTCCTCGAGTGTGTCGACACGGATCACGCCGGTCTGATGGAAGAGCGCATCAACGGCAACATCGAGGCTCGCCAGCGACCCTGTGTGACTGCTCGCGGCACGAGCACCGGATGCGGTTCGACCGGACTTGACGGCAACGATCGGCTTCTTCCGTGCGATCCGCCTGGCGAATCGGGCAAATCTCCTCGGATTTCCAAAGGACTCCATGTACAGGAGGATCACGTCGGTCGACGGATCATCCTCCCAGTAGAGAAGGAGGTCGTCACCGGAGACGTCTGCGAGGTTTCCGACCGAAACGAAAGTTGAGATGCCGATGTTGTGACGCGCCGTGTAGTCGAGGATCGCCAGGCCGAGCGCACCCGACTGGGAGGAGAGTGCAACGTTGCCCCTCGGCGGACGAATCGGCCCGAACTGCCCATCGAGGCTGATCGCCGGATCGGTGTTCAGAAGCCCCATGCAGTTCGGTCCGACCATGCGGATTCCAACGGATCGGACAAGATCGAGTAGTTCGGCTTCGAGTTCGGTTCCCGCTCCCCCAACTTCGGAGAACCCGGCAGAGATCACGACCAGTGCACGCACACCCTTCTCGAT
>JAMBLK010000150.1 GCA_023336855.1 Actinomycetes bacterium | reverse complement strand
TTCGAATACGAGTTGTGTCGTGGCTGCAGCACCCGGGTCGACGACACGAACGTCGCCGATCGTTCCCGGCGTGACATGGTGATCGATCACAAGGACTCTGTCGGCTCCCTCGATCGCAGGTCCGACGGATCCGACCCGATCGAGGACCCCCGTGTCGCAGATGATCGCAAGATCCAGATCACCGGGGAACTCGGACGGCGGCACGAGCACGGATTGATCGAGAAAACGGAATTCGTCTCCCAACACGAAAGGCTCTCCGAACGATGCGACCGCTTCCTTCCCTGCACTGCGCGCGGCAAGGGCAAGGGCGATCATGGAACCAAGGGCGTCGCCATCCGGCCGCACATGGCCCACGATGCCGATCCGCTGTGCACGGCTGATCTCCTGAACCGCCTGCCGCCACACCTGTTCAGTCGGTGACATCGGAATCCCCTTGGTCCTTCTCGAGTTCATGGAGCAATCGATCGATCTTGAGTCCTTCACCGATCGAAGGGTCGATCCGGAACGTCAGCTTCGGTGTGTACTTGATGTGGACCTGGCGCCCTACCACACCCTGAATGTGGGGTGCAGCCCGTGTGAGCGCTTCTCCGGTCGCTTCGACCTCTTCGTCGGACCCGAGGACGGAGTAGTACACAAAGGCGTTCCGAAGATCGGGAGACGCGTTGACGCCTGTGATCGTCAGGAACCCGATGCCGGGGTCCTTGAGGTCTGTCACGGCGTCGGCAATAACTTCTTTGAGCAGTTCGTTGACTTTGCGCATCCGCGGGCTGTCGGGCCGGCTCATCGTTCTTCCTCCTCGAGGTACGTACGGGTGGTACCGAGAACTTCGATCTCGGCGCGACGGTCGAGGTCAATCCGAACGGCGGTCAACATCCGATCGACGTGGCCCGGCGAGCCGGATACCACAGCGACACCAAGGTCGGCGCGCTGCCAGAGATCCTGGTGATCGACCTCAGCGATGGCGACCGGGTATGCCCGCCCGATGTCGGCGATGATGTTCTTCACCACCTTGCGCTTCTCCTTGAGGGATCGAATGTCCCGAATCCGCAACTCGATCCTCGAAGCTCCGACGTGCATCCTGGGCCTCCTGGATCGGTGACGGCGAGGTCAGGTCCTCGCGATCTCCTTGATCTCGTAGGACTCGATCGTGTCGCCGTCCTTCACATCTCGGAAGTTCACGATGCCGATACCGCACTCGTATCCGGTCTGCACCTGCTGAACGTCTTCCTTGAATCGACGCAGCGAGGAGATCCTCCCGTCGTGGACGACGACGCCGTCGCGAACGACACGCGCTCGTGCGTTGCGGTTGATCGATCCTTCTGTGACGTAGCAACCGGCGATCAGCCCGTAGCGTGGGGCACGGAACGTTGCTCGCACCTCGGCCACACCGAGGAACGTTTCGACTTCGTCCGGCGAGAGTTCGCCGACCATCATCGATTCGATGTCATCGAGAAGCTCATAGATGATCGCGAAGGTCCGGACTTCGATGCCGGCTACCTTCGCTGCCGCTCGCGCCGAAGCGTCCGGTCGGGCGTTGAATCCGTAGATCACCGCTTCGGAGGCCTCTGCCAACATGACGTCATTCGCCGTGATGCCGCCGACTGCGCCGTGGACGACTGATACCGAGGCGTCATCTCTGGAGATCTTGCCGACGGCCTCGCGAATGGCTTCGAGCGATCCATGGGCATCGGCCTTGACGATGATCCGCAACTCAGCGTGGTCGGCGGTTCTCAACGATTCGAGGAGTTGAGTGAGCCGCTCCGTGGCGGAGGGTACGAACAGTTCCTCCGACCGTTTCCTGGCGACTTCCGCCTCGGCCATCTTGCGTGCCGCACGCTCGTTCTTGACGACCTGGAACATGTCTCCGGCAAGCGGGACTTCGTCCCACCCGGATACAAGAACCGGCGTGCTCGGGCCGGCGCTCTTCATCTGGTTGCCACGCTCGTCGAACATGGCCCGCACGCGCCCCGATACGGTTCCGCAGGCAACTGCGTCACCCTTCTTCAGCGTGCCTCTCTGAACGACGACGGTCGCCAGCGGTCCCCGCCCAACTTCGAGTTGTGCCTCAATGACGGTTCCGACGGCCGAGGCTTTCGGATTGGCCGAAAGCTCTTCTACCTCTGCGACGAGGCCCACGATCTCGAGGAGATCTTCGATGCCGGTGCCTTTCAGCGCGGACACCTCAACAGCCGGAACGTCGCCGCCGAGGTCTTCAACGACGATGCCGTGTTGCGTGAGCGCCCCCCGAACGGCGTACGGGTCTGCCGTCTCGAGATCCATCTTGTTGATGGCAACGATGATCGGCACTTCTGCCGCCTGGGCATGGTCGATGGCTTCAACGGTCTGGGGCATGACACCGTCGTTCGCAGCGACAACGAGAATGACGAGATCGGTGACGTTGGCACCCCGTGCGCGAAGCGCTGTGAATGCCTCGTGACCCGGGGTATCGATGAAGGTGATCGCCTTGCCCCCGCTTGTCGTCTGGTAGGCGCCGATGTGCTGTGTGATACCGCCGGCCTCGCCCTGAACGACGTTCGTGCTCCGGATCGTGTCGAGGAGTTGGGTCTTCCCGTGGTCCACGTGTCCCATGACCGTGACGATTGCGGGCCGTGGCTTCAGACTCGCCGGGTCATCCTCGTACTCGACGATGTGGTGCGTTGGCCCTTGTTCTTCCTCGGCCAGTTCCTCGTCGCTCTCGGCCACGAGGATGTCATATCCGAACTTGCGGCCGAGCTCTTCGATCGCGTCGGTCGGGATCGTCCCATCCGCCGGAATCATCTCGCCCATTTCCATGAGCGCCTGAACGATGAGCACCGTCCGGGTCTGGATCATGCGCGCAAATTCGTGAGTCGTGAGACCCGCCTCAACAA
This sequence comes from Actinomycetes bacterium, assembly GCA_023336855.1. Taxonomy (GTDB): domain Bacteria; phylum Actinomycetota; class Acidimicrobiia; order Spongiisociales; family UBA5794; genus JAHEEL01. The sequence continues at coordinate 2,278 of JAMBLK010000150.1, read as the reverse complement.
GGAGAACCTTGTCGTCTACGACCTCCGCCTCAGATTCCGCTTCCGGCTCTTCCTCAGATTCTGCCTCGACTTCAGCATCGGTATCCGCCTCGGAGCTGGTAGCTGGTAGCTGGTAGCCGGCAGCCTCTTCAGCCGGCGGCTGGTCGCTCGCGGCTTCCTCCTCCACCTCGGGCTCGGTGCTGGCAGCTGGCAGCTGGTCGCTGGAAGCTTCCTCGTACGACAACCGGACGAGCGCGACCGAGTCTTCGTCCAGGCCGGACGAGGCAGTCTTCACCTCGACTCCAAGTTCCTGGGCGCGCTCGAGCACGTCCTTGGACTCCAGTCCAAGGTCTCGTGCGAGCTCGTAGACCCGTTGCTTCGCCACTCAGTTCTCCTCGTTCTCTTCCTCACCGGCGGTCACGGGGACGGTTTCGTCGTCCTCGGCCGGCGTGGGTACTTCTTCAGTATTGGTTTCGGGGCCCGCATCGACAGCGGTTTCGTCAGGAGTGTCGGCTGCGACATCGACGCCCTCCTCACCGCTCTCATCGACGACGGCCTCTTCGACGGGCTTCTCCGCGACAGGGGCGCTTTGCTCTTCCTCTTCTTCGAGGTCGAGACCGAGGTCCTGGCTCTCGGATCGGATGTCGATCCGGTAGCCGGAGAGCCGTGCGGCGAGGCGGGCGTTCTGCCCCTCTTTGCCGATGGCCAGGGACAATTGATGATCGGGTACCACGACTTCGGCCGTCCGCTCATCCTCGTCGAGACGGACCTCTTTGACCCGGGCCGGGCTCAACGCTTCAGCGATGAATCCTTCGGTGTCGTCACGCCATTCGACGATGTCCACTTTCTCACCGCGGAGTTCGTTCACGACTTGCCGGACGCGCGATCCTCTTGCCCCTACGCATGCCCCAACGGGGTCCACGTTCGGGTCGTTGGATGCCACGGCGATCTTCGTGCGATGGCCGGGCTCCCTGGCAATGACGCGGATCTCCACGTCGCCGTCGACCAACTCGGGTACTTCTAGTTCGAACAGAGATCTGATGAACTCCGGATGGCTTCTCGAGACGACGATCTGTGGGCCTTTGCCCTCGCCACGTACTTCGAGGATGTATGCCTTGACGCGGTTACCTCGCTCGAGTCGCTCGTACGGGATCCTCTCGGAGGACGGCATGATCGCTTCGGCGTCGCCGAGATCGAGGATGGCGTACCGATGATCGGACTGTTGCACGATCCCGGTGATGAGGTCGCCTTCACGGCCTTCGTAGATCTCGAAGACCTGTTCGCGCTTCGCGTCGCGGAGACGCTGCATGATGACCTGCTTGGCGGTTTGAGCAGCGATGCGTCCGAAGTCGTCCGGCGTGTCGGCCCACTCTTCGACGACGTTGCCGTCCTCGTCGAGTTCCTGGCCGTACACAAGGATTTCCCCGGTATCCGGATCGATGGTGACGCGTGCCTCTTCAGCGGCACCGGGGGTGCGCTTGTAGGCGGAGACGAGTGCATTAGCGAGCGCGTCGAGAATCGTGTCCGCGGGGACACCCTTCTCCCGCTCTAGGAGTTCCAACGCGTCCAACAGGTTGTAATCCATCGCTGCCTCTTCCTACGCCTTCTTGCCGGGCTTTGCGCCCTTTTCCCAAACGAACACGGTGCGCGCCGATGTGATGTCCGCCATCTCGATGCGACGCTCGTCGCCATCGACCGTTACCACGATCCCATCGTCGTCTGCCTCTGTGAGCTGACCCCGGTGATGCTTCTCATCTGAGATCTTCTTGAATGTCTTGATATGAACGTCGCTCCCGACGGCCTTGTGGAACTGTGCCGGTCTGCGGAGTTTCCGCTCCAGCCCGGGCGATGTGACCTCGAGCGTGTATGCGCCGGGGAAGGGATCATCTTCTTCGATCAGCCGAGCGATACCTCGCGAAAGGTCGGCGATTCGGTCGAGTTCGAGCGGACCGTCGCCCTCTACGACGACGCGCAGAAGCTTGCCACCGCCCAGGACCTCGACATCGTCGAGCTCAATGCCCTCGGCGGCAACATACGGGCCCACAAGGCCCCAGATCTGTTCGGCGACATCGGCCACGCTCGGTGCTCCTCAATGCGCACATCACACAACGAGGCGGGCCAGGCCCACCTCGACGGTTCCATCCGGTTGCACCCGGCAGTATAGGTAGGACCGATCGTTGACGCGATCAAGTAGATCAGTAGATCAGGGGCGAGTAGAGCAGCCCTGATCTACTGATCTACTGATCTACTGATCTACTGATCTACTGATCTACTGATCTACTGATCTACTGATCTACTG
>JAMBLK010000149.1 GCA_023336855.1 Actinomycetes bacterium | reverse complement strand
TTCTGAACCAGTCGATGGTTTGGGCGAGGCCGTCGTCGAGGCTGGTCCACGGCTCCCATCCAAGGGCTTTCTGCGCAGCCGTTGGATCGAGACACGAGCGACGCTGCTCCCCCGCTCTCTCGGCAGCGTGGTTGGGGCGGATCGACGAACCGACGATCCGGGCCATCTTGTCGTAGAGATCCACCACGGTTGTCTCAGTGCCGGTTCCGATGTTCAGGTAGCGGCCCCCACCTTGAAGCGCCGCACGCCAGCAGGCGTCGGTCACGTCCTCAACGAAGACGTAGTCGCGAGTCTGGAGTCCGTCGCCGTAGATCGTCGGTGTTCGTCCGGCGAGGAGGTCTCCGGAGAAGATGGCAACAACGCCAGCTTCCCCCGCCGGGTCTTGGCCCGGGCCGTAGACGTTGGCGAAGCCGAGCGACACATAGTCGAGGGAAGCGGTCCTCCGAAAGTAGTCGAGGTAGTCGTCGACGATCTTCTTCGACACGCCGTATGGCGAGTCCGGCCTCCTAGTGACGGTCTCGTTCGTCGGTATCGACGGGGTGTCGCCGAACGTTGCCCCGCCGGACGACGAGAAGATGACTCGATCGACCCCTGCATCTCGGGCGGCGAGTAGCACGTTGATCGTTCCGAGCACGTTGATCGACGCGTCCGTGACCGGATCAGCCACCGATGCCCGCACGTCGATCTGGGCGGCGAGATGGAACACGACTTCCGGGGCGAAGGCGATGAAGGCGTCACGCAGCTCCGGTGCCCGAACGTCGATCTGGTGGAAGTGGACATGCCCCAGGGTGCGGGCGTTGGCAAGGCGCGACAGCATCCCTGTCGAGAGATCATCGACGACGAGTACCTCCGTGCCCTCGTCGATGAGGCGGTTCACGAGATTCGAACCGATGAAACCGGTCCCGCCGGTCACGACTGCTTTCGAGATGCCCATCAGTTCCTCCTCGGATCCGTCGGGAGCGTAGCCCGGTCATGGAGCCGTACTTCTCCGCTGTGCACTGCAATGACTCCGCTCGCCGTCTCGACCAGCAATGCGCCTTCGTCGGATACGGCGACGGCAGTCCCGGATCCGGTGGCGTACGAGACCGGTCGACCGATCGTGACACACGCATCCCGGTAATCGTCAATGCCCCAATCGTCGGGTTGGAGCGCCAGAGAACTCAGGAGCCGATCGGCCCAGCCTGTGGCGAGTGTCCCGGCGATCTCAGACCCCGGATCGGTCTCATACAAAGCTGAGCCACCCACGATCGGTTCATCCCACAGCAGATTGATACCACAACCGACGACCACGATCTCATCACCCGCCTCGGCAAGCAACCCGCCGATCTTCTCATCGCCGATCACGAGGTCGTTGGGCCAGCGCAGGCCAACGGTGACTCCGGCGACGGCTCCGATCGTCGATCGCACTGCCAAGCCCGCGGCGAGCGGTATCAAGCTCCAGGCCTCGATCGGCCAAGCCGGCTCGAACGCCAGCGATGCGAACAAGGCGCGGTCGGGCTCGAGCCATTCACGACCGAGCCGACCCCTCCCGGCCGTCTGATGACCGGCAATCACGAGAATCGGCTCGGGCCCTTCGTAGCGTTCGCGGGCCTCATCCTGGGTGGATTCCGTCGATTCGAGCTCGACAACTGCGTATCGTGTAGCCAAACATC
>JAMBLK010000148.1 GCA_023336855.1 Actinomycetes bacterium | reverse complement strand
CGGACGTCCGGACGGCGAACACCGCCTCGGTGATCGGACTCTGATCCTCAACGAGGGGGCATGCCGGCTCGAGAACGGCACACTCGCCGGAAGCGTCGTCACGATGGACCAGTCCGTGAGAAACATGATCGATCTCGGATTCGACCCGAAGAGAGCGATCGCGGCAGCCACCACAGCGCCGGCTGCACTCATGCGGCGACCGGATCTCGGGGTTCTCGAGCCCGGCAAGGTGGCCGATGTCTGCGTGCTCGACGACTCGTATCGCGTCATCCGAACGGTCGTCGATGGAGAAGAGTCTTTCGCCATCTGACGCCGCCCCTCCCAGGTCGGCTAAGTTGGCTATACAACTTCGCGATCTCAAGAGGAGATGGTCATGAGTGGGCATTCGATCACCATGCTCGGTACGGGTCTCATCGGTGAGTTTTACACGATGACGCTGCATGGTCAGCGGGGCCGCGACCGTGTGAATGTGGTCTATTCGCGGTCCGAGGACCGTGGCCGGGCGTTCGCGGATCGCTGGGATATCCCGGAACACACGACGTCGCTCGAGGATGCCATCAATCATCCCGACACGGATGTCATCGTCGTCGGCTTGCCGAACTTCCTCCACGAAGAGGTCGTCGACCTCATCGCCGACGCCGGCAAGGCTGTGCTCTGCACCAAACCCCTGGCGCGCAACGCAGAGGAAGCCAAGCGGATTCTCGACCGGGTCGAGTCGGCAGGCATCTTCGCGGGGTATCTCGAGGACCTCGTCTACACGCCGAAGACCCTCAAGGCGCTGGACTCTGTGCGCGCCGGTGCGATCGGGGATGTCACCTGGGTGCGCTCGAGAGAGACCCACCCCGGCCCCCACAGTGCGTGGTTCTGGGACAAGGAGAAGGCCGGCGGCGGAGCCATCGTTGACCTCGGCTGTCACTGCATCGAGATCATCCGCAGCTACGTTGGCAAGGAGAACCGACCCGTCGAAGTGATGGCGTGGGCCGACACACTCGTACATCCGATCGAGGCCGAAGACAATGCCGTCGTACTCATCCGGTTCGAGTCCGGAGCACTCGGCCAGTTCGAAGTGAGTTGGACCTTCCGGGGTGGAATGGATCTCCGCGACGAGGTCGCAGGAACGGAAGGCACGATCTGGACCAACAACTTCCTCCGAACCGGATTCGAGATGTACTCGTCTGGCGGCGGAGCGGGCTACGTCGCCGAGAAGCTCGAGTCCACTGAGGGTTGGCTGTTCCCGGTCGGTGATGAAGTCACGGAACTTGGATACGTCCACATGTTCACGGACATGTTCGAGTCGATCGACGCCGGTACCACACCGAGGGAGACGTTCTACGACGGCTACGTCGTCAACGCCGTGATGGACGCCGCATACCGTTCCGCCGCCAACCACCAATGGGAACCGGTCGATCTCGAGTGGCGCGGGAAGGCGACACCGCGGATCGCCCGTGAGATTGAGCTTCATGACGGTCACGCCATCGTGAAGCAAGAGCTTCTCCCCGACGGCAGGACCAAGCTGATCCTCAGCGATAAGGACACCGGATCCGTGTTCGACATCGTCACCGACGTGTGAGCATCCGTCTCGAGGTCTTCGACGACGAGCAATGGGCTGAACAGGTGACAGAGCGGTGGCTCGTCTACATGAAGGATTGTCTAGCCGCACGCCTCTGTCTCCCGACCGGCGAGACTCCGCGACCGGTGTATGAACGAGTGGCACAGGACGGGGACTTCTCCGACTCAACCGTGTTCCTGCTCGACGAGTTCGATCTATCTGCCGGGGATCCGGGGCGATGCGACGAGATGATCCATCGCGATCTCCTCGACCGGCTGCCGGATCCGCTCCCCGTCTTGCATCGCCTCGACTTCTCCGCGGCGAGTCCCGTCGGGGAGTGCCGGCGGTTCGAGAATCTTGTCGACGATGGTGGCTTGGACCTCACACTTCTAGGCCTCGGTGGCAACGGGCACCTTGGCTTGAACGAACCCGGATCACTCCCGAGTTCCGTTACCCGGGTGGTCGAGGTCGCTCCTTCCACCGCAGCCGCAACGCACCGGTACGGGACCATAGAAAGCCCGGAGCAAGGGATGACGCTCGGTCTCCGCCCGATCCTCGACTCGAGAGAGATCTGGCTGCTCGTCACCGGCTCTCACAAGGCGGCGAT
>JAMBLK010000147.1 GCA_023336855.1 Actinomycetes bacterium | reverse complement strand
TCGGTAGGGTTCGCGCCGATTCTGAGGAGTGACCCATCCGCACCGTCGTCACGACGATCGCCATCCCAGCGCTGATCTCGGTTCTGGTCTTCACGTCGGCTGTTGCTTTCTGGATGGACCGGTCTGTTGCAAGCGAAGCTGCATTCCTCGAGCATGCCACCGAGGTGCTTGTGATGGACTCGTCGCAGGAAGCGATCGCCGTCAGACTCATGGATGAGGCGATCGGCGCCGTACCGCTTCTCGCCCTTGTTCGCGGTGCAGGGGAGAGCGCAACCATTGTGCTGCTCGACTCCGGTGCATTCGACAGTGTCTTCGATCGCCTCGCTATCGAGGGCCACCGGCACGTCATGTCACAGAGCGACGAACCGTTCACCGCGGATCTCACCGACGTGCGGGCCGTGCTCGTGGCTCCGATCGCCCAGATCGCTCCAGACCTGGCTGAACGGGTTCCCGTCGACGCGTTCGAGTCCGTGGTGATCCTCGACTCCGATGCATTACCGGTTGTTGGACGGGTAGCAGGGTGGCTCCCCGTCGTTTCGGTGTTCGCCGCTGCGGCGGCCGTCTTTCTCGCGGTCGCTCTGGTGATGCTCTCGCGTCGTCGGGCTATCGCTCTGATCACCGTCGGCCTGGCAGTGATGATCGCAGGGCTCGGTGTGTACGCATGGAGCAGATTCGGTGGCCCGATCGCAGCCGACCAGATCACCGACGAACTCACCCGGGTTCTCGTGCTGAACGGCTACACGGTCTTCAGCCGTTCCCTCCAAACCGAAGGCCTACTCCTCACGATCTTGGGCGTAGCCACCACCGCGGCTGGCCTCATCGGCGTCGTCGTCGAAGTGGCGACAGGCGACGAAAGACGTCCCCCCGGAGAGATCCGGAGGGACGCTTCGCTGATCTACTGATCTACTCGGTAACCCCGATCGCCTTCAGCCACTCCGCCGCGACCGCCTCCGGATCTTGACCGTCGATTCCGACGAACTTGTTCAGAGCGGTCAGTTCGGCTGTCGTCAGTTTCGACGAGACCTTCTGGAGCGTCTCAGCGAACTTGTCTCCGTATGCCTCGAGGATCTCGGCGCGGACTGCCGGAGCGAGGTTCTCGGCAGGCTGGAGGCCCTTGTCGTCCTCGAGCAGGACGAAGTCCTTCGCCACGATCGTTCCGTCGCTCGTGAACAGGAGTCCGACCTGGATCTCATCACCCTCGAGCGCCGCAACCGTGATCGGGCCTCCCACGTCGAGCGGACGGAACTCCGCGAAGCTGAGACCGTAGACGTCCTCGAGTCCCTTCAAGCAGAACTCACGCTCAGGGCACTCCGGCGGTCCACCGAGAACCAGCGTTCCATTGTGTGCTGCCAGATCTGAGACCTTCGCGAGGCCGAGTTCGTCGGCGGTCGCTTGTGTGACGACGAAACCGTTCTTGTCCTGAGCCGGCGCGTAGTCGAGGACTTCGATACCGGCCGGTTCCCACGCCACCTGGAGTGCCGCATGCGTCTCGGCGGAGTCCGGCGAAGCGGTGCCTCCGAGGTATGTCAGCATCGTCCCGATGTACTCAGGGATGAGATCCAACTCGCCCGCTTCGAGTGCCGGCGCGTAGATCTCGCGACTTCCGATATTCAGTTTTCGTTCGACCTGGTAGCCCTCGGATTCGAGTGCTTGTGCGTAGATCTCGGCTACTAGAGCGTTTTCGCTGAAGTTCGCCGATCCGATCGTGATTGTCGGTCCTTCGATTGTTCCACCATCGTCACCCGACCCGCAAGCGGCCGCGATGAGCGCGAACGCGGCGATGGCCGCCCCGGCGATGGTTCTGCGGGCATGTGTCCGCATGGGTTCCTCCCGTTCCTTGATTGTCGGTCAACCTAGCGATGGAGAACACCCAACGGGCCTGGTTGTTCCCGCTTTATGCGACGATCGACTCGACGGTCTCGGAGCGAGACCGAAGTGTTGCCGGAACGATCCGTCGTTCGACTGCGCCGAGGATGACCTCGGTGACGATCGCGAGACCCGCCACGAGAAGTGCTCCCGCGAACACGACGACGCTATTACGAACGGCGAATCCGTCAACGATGAAACGCCCGAGGCCGCCCCACCCGACGAGAGCGCCGAGTGTGGCGGTGGCGATGACCTGGACTGCGGCGACACGCACCGCTGCGAGGATCACGGGGGAGGCCATCGGTGTCTCGACCTTCAGAAGCACTTCCCTGTCGGTCATGCCCATCCCACGCGAGGCCTCGACGAGGTCTGGATCAACACCGGCAACACCTGTGTAGGCGTTGGTGAACATTGGGGGAATGGCGAGGAACAGCAGTGCGAGGAACGTCGGCCAGAACCCGATACCGAGCCCGAGTCGAATGCTGATCGGGAGGAAGAGCACAACGATCGCGAACGATGGGATGGCACGACCGATGTTGACGGCGGCGACGACGAAGGTTCCACCGATCCGTCGGTGCGCGAGCCAGACGGCCGGGGGAATTGCGATGACTGTGGATACCGCGGTGGCGGCCACTGTGATCTGGATATGCTCACGGAGCCGATTGAGGATTCCGCTCGTGCCGAACCAGTTCGCCGAGTCACCGAACCAGGCGACCACTTCACCGAGAAACTCGATCATGCCGCCGCCCTCCTCGTCGACCATGG
>JAMBLK010000146.1 GCA_023336855.1 Actinomycetes bacterium | reverse complement strand
TCCAGGAACTCGAGGATCCGGTCCTGTTGGAGGGCGTTCGTTGGACCGAGGAACCGCAGCGTCATGTGCCAGTTGTCCGGTGGCGATGGTCGTCCCGGCAGCCGGACCACCCGCTCGCTCAGGAATGCGGCAAGACCGTGCCGGACCTCGTCGGTCAGAGCGACCGCGAGGAACAACCGGTCGCTCACCGACTCCCCCAGTCGACCCCTTGGAGCGACATGCGCAGGAGTTGAAGAGCGGCCGTCGACGCAAACGTGCGGACACGCTCCCGATCGCCTGGGAGTTGGAGTGTGCGGACCTGTGAGCCCTCCGGTGTCACCACCGACACCACCACCGTCCCGACGGGCTGATCCTGCGGATCGGGTCCTGCAGATCCCGTAACCGCTACCACGACGTTCGCGTCCAATCGCCCACGAGCACCTTCGGCCATCGCGATCGCCACCGGTTCACTCACCACGCCGTGTTCGGCAACGAGATCCCCCGGAACTTCAAGAAGAGACTCCTTGACCTCTGTTGCGTAGGAAACGACCGAGCCGCGGAACACGCGACTCGCACCGGGGACCGACGTGATCCGGCCGGCGATGAGACCACCCGTCGCCGACTCGGCCGTTCCCAGCGTCCATCCTCGCTCTTCAAGCATCCGGAGAACCACGACCTCGACGGTCTCGTCATCGACGCCGAAGATCCTCTTGCCGAGCCGTTCGCGAACCGTCGCCTCGATCGGGTCGATCATCGCAGACGCCTCGTCGCGGGTTGCCGCTTTCGCCGTGATCCTTATCTTGATCTCACCACCCGACGCGAGGAACGCGATCGTCGGATTCGTCGACGCGTCGTAGAGGTCACCGAGCCGCTCTCCGATCGCTGATTCCGATTCCCCCCACGTTCGCAAGAGACGGCTGACGACCGCCGCATCATCGTCACCACGGAGGAACGGGATGACGGAGTTCTCGAGCATCGGGACCATTTCAGCCGGGACGCCGGGCAGAGCGAACACCCAGGTGTCGGCCATCCGTATCCGTATCCCGGGTGCTGTTCCCTTCGGATTCGCGATCAACTCCGACCCGAGGGGCCGTTCGGCCTGTTGGAGATTCGACTCCGGCATCACCCGTCCGCTGCTGGTCCACCGCTCACGAAGGCGCTCCTCCTGATCTGCATCGAAGATCATCTCGACGCCGGCTGCTCGGGCGATCGCTTCTCGTGTCAGGTCATCCTTCGTGGGTCCCAATCCTCCGGTGATGATCAGGGCATCCGCCCGGGAACAGGAGGCATCGATGGCGGCCGCGATACGAGCCTCGTTGTCACCGACGACCGTTTGCAGAAAGTGGTCGAGACCCGCGTCGGCGAGCCGCTCACCGATCCGGGTCGCGTTGGAGTTCACGATCTGGCCGAGGAGCAGTTCGGTCCCGATGGCAAGGATCTCGACGATCATGCAGAGCCCGTTACGATCGCATCGAGATCCGTCCCGTATCCCCCGGTGATCTCGACGGTGAGCCACTCGCCGGGCTCTCCACGATCGAGGATGATCACGCCGTCGATCTCCGGTGCTTCTCGATACGAACGCGCCACGGGTCGCCCGTCCTCCACCTGGTCGACAACGACAGTGAAAGTGCGACCGATCTGACCCACGGAGCACGTCGTCGTGATGTCGTCTTGGATGCCCTGGAGGTGGCGGAGCCGGGCCTGTTTCTCCGAGTCCGGAATCTGGTTCTCCATGATGGCGGCCTCGGTTCCCTCTTCCGGTGAGAACGGGAAGAAGCCGGCCCAGTCGAGCCGTGCGTCGTCGAGGAACGATGCGAGTTCGTCGACATCATCGTCGGTCTCACCCGGGAATCCGACGATGAACGACGACCGCATCGCCGCATCCGGAGCCGAAGATCGGATCCGCTCGACGAGCTCCCGATGCTGCTCGCCCGATCCAGGTCGTTTCATCGCGCGAAGCAGTCGGCTCGACGCGTGTTGGAGCGACAGATCGAAGTAGTTCGCCACGATCGGGTTTCCTGCCATCTCCTCAATCAACGCCGGTCGGATCTCTCGCGGGTACAGATAGTAGAGACGGAGGCGCCGGAGCCCTTCGACGTCCGAGACACGACGGACCAGCTCGACGATGTCGGGCGCGTCGGTATCCCTGCCGTACGCGGCGAGGTCTTGGGCCACCAGGCCTATCTCCCCGACGCCGGCTGCTGCCAGTTCAGCGATCTCATCCCTGATGTTCTCCGGTCCCCTTGACCGCTGCTTCCCCCGGAACTGTGGAATGGCGCAGAACGTGCAGAGCTTGTCGCATCCCTCCGCCACCTTCACGTACGCGTACGGTGTCATAGGTGTGGGGCGCCGGGTCTCATACAGGATGTCCATGTGCGACCGTCGGGCGGATCCGATGGTGAGCGGCGTCCAGCGTCGCAGTGCGTCAAGGCGATCGACGAGTTCGGAGTAACGATCGAGCCCGAGCACGGCATCGGCTTCGGGGAGCGCCTCGGCGAGCTCGGTCTCATAGCGCTGGGCCATGCAACCGACCACGACGAGGCTCGCATCGTCGCGCTTCGCTCCTGAGAGTTCGAGGATCGTGTCGACCGACTCACGGCGTGCCGGCTCGATGAAGCCGCACGTATTCACCATCACGACGTCGGCAGACTCGGGAGACGAAGCCTCGGTGTATCCGGCGGCCGTGAGCATCCCGGTGATCTTGTCGGAGTCGACCTGGTTCTTCGCGCAGCCGAGCGTCGTCAGCCAGATGGATGGGGCAGGAGAGGTCATCGGCGGCAAGCGTACCGTGGCGCCGTGCGGAGTAGCTGAGTAGCTGAGTGGCCGGGTAGGTGAGACGGAACTGACCTACAAGGCCTCAGGTACTTCCGCGCCGCGGTCGATCAAGATTCCTTTGATGCGACCGATCCGGGCTCGGATCTCCCCCGCACCGGCGGCCTCGTCCATCTTGCGGTTCAATCCTTCTTCCGGAGTCATCGCACCGGTCATGGCGCCGCTACCTCCCGCCTGGGAGACCATGTCGATACGTTGCCCCTCGATCGCCGTCAGGCGCGATCGAAGACCCGACAGTTCGGCGAGCAGATCATCCGTCGATCTCTCGACGTCGAAGTCGACGCGGAAGGACGCCATCTGATCGCGAAGCTCGTCCTGACGGCAACGGAGTTCGTAGCGCTCCGCGAAGGCATCCGTTGGAAGAGCGTTCAGGCGGTCCTGCACCTCGGAGAGTTCCCGCAGGGCTTGATCGAGATCCACTTCTGTCATGACCTCACCCTATCCGAATGCGAGTCGCGCCGCCGCCACGACGGCTGCCGCAACAAGCACCCACCTGATCCACGCCGCCCCCTTGAGGACCGCCAGGCGGGACCCGGCCCATGCTCCCGACATCTGACCTGCGGCGAGCACGACACCGACGACGATGTCGACTTGAGCGGCGTTGGCGAAGAGCAGGATCGCGATCGGCGAGTAGGCGGCGATGAGCACGACTTTCGCAGCGTTGCCGTTGACGAGGTTCATCCCTGCGCCCAACACCAGGCCGGCCAGCAGTAGGAACCCGACACCGGCCTGGACGAAACCGCCGTAGAACCCGATGCCGAGGAACACCAGCGAGCGCCACGGTTCGTGCAGCGCCACCTCTCGCTCCTCGAGCCACCGCGACGGACGCAGCACCACGGATGCGGCCACGAGGAGCAAGACTCCGGCGAAAACCATCCGGAGCACGTCGGGTGGCGTCACGGTCGACACCCACGCCCCGATTGCGGCCCCGAACACCGTCGGTATCAAGAGAACACGGAGCCTGCGCCACGGAACCGCCTCGCCCTTCTGATAGCCGGCGATCGCAGTCAGATTCGCCAAGAAAATGGCGATGCGATTCGTCCCGTTCGCCGTATTGATCCCGACCATCTCGGTGAGAATCGGGATCGTTATGGCCGATCCACCACCCGCAAGCGCGTTGATGAAACCGGCGGCACCGCCCGCGGCGACGAGGATCAGACCTTCAACGAGGGTCACAGTTTCAGGGAGGTCGACATTCGACTGGAGGCTACTGCCGGACGAGTCGGGCGGATTTCCAGCCCCGCACTGAACTCAGCAGACCGAGACCATCTGCTCCTTCGAGGTCACCAACGGTGATGACCTCTTCAACAAGCACCCCCTCGTCGATCAGTACCTGGCGGAGAATGCCCGGGAGGCACCCGGAAGCGAGCGGGGGCGTTACCCAGGTCCCGGCATACTGCACAGCCACGTTGTACGTCGTGGCTTCGGTCAACTCTCCCCGTTCGTTCACCATCAGCACGTCCTCGACGCCTTCGTAGGCGTTGGAGCGGTCGTTGTAGGGGCGTCTGGCGGTCGTCTTGTGGAAGCGGTAGATGCTCGTCGACGAGATGGCCGTCGGGTCGATGACGCAAGCCACCGGATCGTTTCCGTGGTTTGGCCACCACCGGGCCTGGTCCAGCATCTCGGAGTTGACATCCACCACGACGCTGCCGAGTCGATCGACTTCGAGCCGAACGGCATGGGCACCGCTGATCCCACTCACGGCCTCGTCGAGGGCGTCATGAACGGATGCTTCGTCGAATCGGAAACCGAAATAGGCCGAGGAATCGCCGATGCGCTGGATGTGCCGGTCGAGCCACCGGAATCCGTGCTCTTCCTCCCAGCGGATCGTCTCGAAGAGCGATATCTCCGGTCGCCTCTGGACGAGAACTCGGGTCTTGGACTGGGCTTCCTCGTACTCCCCCCGCGGCACCGACGCGCTGGTGATCCCGGCTCCAACGGCATACTCTCCGACACCTTCCTCAGAGTCGACGGTCACGGTCCGGATCGCGACGCTAAAGCTGGCATCCGGTCGTCCACCGTCGGTTGGAGCCATGAATCCGATTGCACCCGAGTAGACGCCACGACTTCTGCACTCCAGCGTCGCGATGGCCTCCATGGCACGAGCTTTCGGATCTCCCGTGACGGCCGTTGAGGGGAAGAGAGCCCGAAACACATCGACGATATCGGTCGCCGGCGCCAGTTCAGCCGACATGCTCGATGCCATCTGCCACACCGTCTCCAGCCGCTCGAGCGCCATCAGTTCATGGATCTCGATCGTGTCGGGAAGCGTGATACCGACAAGCTCATCTTGGATTCGATCGACGATCCGTTGATGCTCGTTGCGATCCTTTTGCGAGGCGGCGAGCGCCGCCGCATTGGTCTCGTCCTCTGCAGACCACCGGCCACGCGCCGCCGTGCCCTTCATCGGTCGGAGATCGATCCTCGATCCGTCGACAGCGAAGAACCGTTCCGGCGATGCGCTCAGAATCCGGTACCGCCCCAGGTCGATGAAGGCTCCGTTTGCACCACGTTGGGAGAGCACGAGATCGCGATAGAGCTCTCTCAGATCGCCACTGATGGCGGCATCGAGGCGGAGGGCGAAGTTGATCTGGGTGAGATCTCCCGACTTGATCAGGCGCCGAACGCGCTGCGCGTTCTCCTCGTATGTGTCCTCGTCCATCGTCGGAATCCACGGCGACACGGTGTAAGGAGATGCGTCGAGGCGGGCTTCGCCGACGAAGGGTTCAGCATCGAACCGATCGCAAAACAACCCGAACCACGCCAGCGGCAGGTCATCGAGCAGCTCCCCCTGCTCACCTGCGCGTACCGGTAGCGATGCGTCGAATGCGGGTGCGGCTTCATATGCGACAAAGCCGACGGACCAGAATCCCTCTCGCGTCGCGGCTTCAGCCTGTCTGACGACATCAAGGACATCGCTGATCTGATACGCCTCAACGATTCGGTCCGGGTCGCTGAACTCCATCGACTTTCCGCCGATCGGGCTGAACTGGTCGAGGCGTGCACGGATCATCGGTCCCAGGCTACGCGATGAAATCGACGGATGGCGTGACTGTTCCGACGAATCGCCGGGGCTAGCCGATCAGGGATCCGAGTTCCTCTTCGGTCACGAGCACGGATCGGGCCTTGGATCCCTCAGAGGGACCGACGATGCCCTTGTTCTCCAGGATGTCCATCACTCGTCCGGCCCTCGCGAATCCGATCCTGAGCTTGCGCTGGAGCATGGAGGTGGAACCGAGCTGACTGCGTACGACGAGCTCGATCGCCTGACGCATGATCTCGGGATCTTCGCCTTCGAACTCTTCGTTCACCTCGGTTGCCTTCTTCGCAGCCTCGAAGACTTCCGTGTCCTTGTACTTCGTCTTCTGCTGTTCTCTGACGGCCGACACGACACGGCGGACTTCAGCTTCGGAGACCCATGCGCCCTGGATCCGCTCCGGTTTTGGCTCTCGCGCCGTAACGACCAGCATGTCACCGAGGCCGACAAGCTTCTCCGCTCCGACCTGGTCGATGATGACGCGAGAGTCGGTCTGCGATGTCACGGAGAATGCGAGCCGGGATGGCACGTTCGCTTTGATGACGCCCGTGATGACGTTCACCGAGGGCCGCTGTGTGGCCAGTACCAGGTGGATCCCGACGGCTCTCGCCATCTGGGCGATACGCACGATCGAGTCCTCCACGCTGCGACCGGCGACCATCATCAGGTCGTTCAACTCGTCGACGACGAGCACGATGTAGGGGAACCGGTCGAATAGTTCCTCATCGATGCCGCCGGCGTCGTACTTCTCGTAGTACGACTCGACGTCGCGAACACCTGAGTCGGCCAGGAGGTCATATCTGCGGTCCATCTCGGCGACCGCCCACTGGAGCGCGTCGGCCGCCTTCTTCGGGTTGGTGATGACCCGTGTGAGAAGATGAGGCACGTTGTCGTACTGGCCGAGTTCGACTCTCTTCGGATCGACGAGGATCAGCCGAACCTCGTCGGGCCTGGCACGCATGAGGATCGACGTGAGCAGGGCGTTGATGCATGACGACTTCCCAGCGCCGGTTGCGCCGGCGATGAGGACGTGTGGGAGCTCGGTGAGTCGCATCATGTGGGCCTTGCCACTGACGTCCTTGCCGATCGCGACAAGCATCGGGTCGGAGTCCTCCGCTGCCTCGCTGCGGAGGATGTCGCCGAGTGTGACCATCTGCCGGTTCCGGTTCGGGACCTCGATACCGATGGCACTCTTGCCGGGGATGGGGGCGAGGATCCGCACGTCCGGAGATGCGAGGGCGTATGCGATGTCGTGTGAGAGACTCGTGACACGAGACACTTTCACGCCGGGTGCCAGCTCGATCTCGTATCGCGTGACGGTCGGACCGGGGACGATCCGTGTAAGGCGAGCGTCGACGCCGTGCTGACTCAGGGCCTCCTGCAACTCGGCAGCGGTTTGCTCGAGCCCACCGCGGTTCGGACCCTCCGATGCTGACGCCTCGAGGAGATCAAGCGATGGCAACTGGTACCCGTCGACCGAAACCGCCTGCGGTGCCGGTGCACGCTTCGGCTTCGCTTTCTTCGGATCCTTTGCGGATTTCTTGAGCCCGTTCTCCGGCCGTGTCGTCGACGGGTCCGGTGCCTGTTCTTGGATCTCGATCGGCCCGTTCTTCCGGGAGATCTTCGTCGATGATCCGTCGTCATCCCCAAAGCCGATCCATGATCGGAACGATCGTGAGAATGAGCCGAGCGTTCCTGCAACATCCTTGACCGATGCCTTGGTCACGATGAGGGTGCCGACTCCGAGGGCTCCCATCAAGACGAGCAACGCGCCCCAGAATCCGATCGTGCGTCTGAGGGGGAACGCGACGATGGCTCCGACCGCCCCGCCGCTCTCTTTGACCTGATCCACGTGGCCGGCCAACGCGACCGAGCCGGTCAGCAGGTGGAACAGCGCTAGCGACGCGACGAAGATGGCGGCGAGGCCTGCCACCAGGCGGCCGCGATCCTCGCTGCAGCACACGCCGACGAGAGAGAGGCCGATGATGACGAGCACGATCGGCACACCGAATGCCCACATGCCGAAGAGGAATCGGAGCGAGCCGGAGAGGCCGGCGCCGATCGGTCCTGAGAGTCCGAAGAATGACAAGCCGACGAGGGCGGCAAGCACCATGAGGACAATGCCCCACAGGTCATCGCTTTGACGCGCGAACCGTGCCCGGATGCGGTCCCGACTCGTCCGTAGCGCTTGGACGGTTCTGGCCCGTAGAGAGATCCGTTTAGTTTTCTTGGGGGTCGCTTTGCTCCGCCCCGCTGCCCCGCGGCTCTTGGTCCGCGTTGCCATCTGCCCGTACGATACCCGAGGATGCCGTAGATTTGAACCACCCTTCGCGCGAAAGTGCGCGCGAAGAGTTACAACGGTGTAATTCCCCGCCGTTTTCTCCGGTCGACGAGAGCCTGAATCTCACCTTGATCCAGGGTCGCACTACGTCATTCGTACTACGTACTACAGCCTCCTGCCTCCCCGTACCCAACTGACCCCGCCCATCTCCGAAGTCCCCGGTATCCTCCCCCACCATGACCGATCCCACATCCCCACTTCGTGCGCTCCTCGCCGCCGGCGAGTGGAAGGCTGCCGATCACGAGACACGCCGTCTGCTGATCGCCGATGCCGACGTCGGCGGATACATCGGTCTCGATCCCGACGAAGCGGCGACGGTGGACTGCGACCTCATCCGGGCGATCGACGTCGCATGGCGCGAAGCCTCAAACGAACGCTTCGGTTTCACCGCACAGGCAACCGCATTGAGAGCCGTCAGGGACCGCGGTCTGCCGCGAGCCGACACCTGGCGAACTTTCGGTCGATCGGTGGGATGGGTCGACGGCCGCGAGTGGCTCGAAGAAGATGGTGTCCGTTACGAGGCTGATGCACCCGCCGGCCATCTCCCCTGGCTCCCGGGAACGACGACGGCTGTCAACACCGGGCGCATCTACGAGGGTTTCTTCCTCTTCTACGGCCGATTCGCGAACTGCCCCGAGTAGGGACCCCTAACTCCCGTCGTCCGCAGCAATCGCCTCGACGTCGAATTCGATGTGTGCCGCGTTCTCGGAGACGCTCCAGAGTGTCTGCATGTCGCCGGGTCGGTTACGCAGTCCGGTAACGGGTCGGCGCACCGGGGATCCCGAGTTGACCCAACGCGGCGCGTACAACTCACCTCCGCCGGCTTCCGGGTCGGTGGCCGCACGCAGTTGAGGCAACGCACCCTTCGAGGGAGGCATGCCGACCCATTGCACCGTCCTGGCGAAGAACCGCTGACTGGCTCCACCATGTTCCCGTGCGCTGTGGGCCTGGAGGTCGGTGTTCGAGAAACCGGGATGCGCACCGAGGCTCACGGCCCGCGCCCCGGCGATCTCGAGTCGATCGTTCAACCCGAGGGCAAAGTTCATGTTGGCGATCTTGGAACGGCCGTACGCGCCCCACGGCGAGTACCCATCTTCCATGCTCAGATCGTCGGGATCCAGTCTCGAAGGAGCGTGCCGGGCGGTGCTGGTCACGGTTACGATCCTGGCATCCGGTGTGTGGATCAGCGCGGACATGAGTTGTGCGGTCAGTGCGAAGTGGCCGAGGTGGTTCGTTCCGAACTGCATCTCGAACCCGTCCGCCGTCAACGCGTGGGGGATCGCCATCACACCGGCGTTGTTGACCAGGAGATCGATCTTCGGATGCTCACCGACCACGCGCTCGGCGAATGCCTTCACGGATGCGAGCGACGCGAGATCGAGATCTCGGAGTTCGAGCCGAGCATCGGGGATCTCTGCCTCGATGTCGACGACGGCCCGCTCGGCCTTCTCCTGGTTGCGCACGCCCATGACGACGATGGCGCCCTTCCGGGCGAGTTCACGCGCTGTCTCGAGCCCGAGCCCTCCGTTCGCCCCCGTGACGACCGCGACGCGGCCGTCTTGATCGGGAATGTCGTTCGCCGTCCAACCCATGTCGTCGCTCCTCACTGTGATCCTGAGACTTCAACCATCAGTTGGCGCAGCTATTCGACTGCGTGTGGCGCCGCTAGACCTTGATGACGATCGGGAACACGACTGGACGCCGCTTCATCCGCGCCTGGACCGCCTTGCGAGCCGCGTTCCTCATCCGGCTCCGAAGCGCGTCCGGATCGAGTGGTCGCTCCAGCGTCTCGATGCCCTGGAGGACGCGCGCCCGAACGGCGTCGTGGAGCACCTTCGAGTCCCCGGTGACGCCGTGGCTGTCGACGTCGGGGCCGAACACGATGTCGCCCTTCCTCGCGTCGACGCCGATCGTGATGAGGATCACACCGTCGTCTGCGAGATGGCGACGATCGCGCAGAATGGCTTCGTCCTCCCCGACTTCCAGACCGTCCACGTAGACGTAGCTCGATGACACGGCGCCTCGTTCGATCCTCAGTTCCCCATCTTCGAGCACGACAACGTCGCCGTCTGAACACACCTCGACGTCGGGCACGCCGACAGCACGGGCAAGGCCGGCATTGGCGAACATGTGTCGGTGTTCACCGTGAACGGGTACAACGGCCTGCGGCTTCACGACGTTGTAGAAGACCTTCAGTTCTTCTGCCGCCGCGTGACCGGAGACGTGAACGTGGGTGTTGAGACCGTGGTGAACGGTGACCCCGATGCGGGCAAGGTTGTTGATCACCCGTGATACGCGTTTCTCGTTCCCAGGGATCGGTGTCGCCGAGAGGATCACCGTATCGGTCGGATCGAGATCGATCGATCGATGCTCCCCGGCGGCCATGAGCGACAGCGCCGCGAACGGCTCACCCTGGCTCCCGGTCGAGATCACGGCCGTCTTCTCCTGTGGCATCTCGAGCAGCTCTCTGATCTCAACCAGACTGCCGTCGGGTATGTCGAGCTGTCCGATCTCGGTGGCGATCTCGCTGATGCGCAGCATCGACCTGCCGATGAACGCGATCTTCCGGTCATCGGCGACGGCGGCGTCTATCGACTGCTGGACACGATGGAGGTGGCTGGCGAAGCAAGCGATGAGCACGCGTCCCTCGGCTTCGTGAACGAGTTCGACGAGCCGCGCGCCGACCGTTTTCTCGGAGTCGACGATCCCCGGCCGTTCTGCGTTCGTCGAGTCGGCGAGGAGAAGACGAACGCCGCGGCGACCGAACCCGGCGAAGCTCTGGAGGTCGGTTGTCACACCGTCGATCGGCGTCGGATCGAGTTTGAAGTCGCCGCTGTGGACGATGATGCCTTCCGGTGTCTCGAACGCGATGCCCGTGGCGTCCGGCACCGAGTGTGTGACGGGGATGAACGCGAAGCGGAAGTTGCCGTGCTCGACCCACGTGCCGGTCTCGACGACCCTCATATCCGCCTCGACACCCAGTTCGGAGATGCGGGATTCGGCAAGAGCGACCGTCAGTGGCGTTCCGTACACCGGGACGTTCCGATCACGCAGCAAGTAACCGAGCGATCCGATGTGATCCTCGTGCCCGTGGGTCAGTGCGACGAACGACAACGCCTCACCGCGCTCGAGGATCGATGAGAAATCCGGGAGAACGAGATCGACGCCGAGCATGTCCTCTTCGGGGAACATGAGGCCGGCGTCGACCATGGCGATCTGACCGTCGATCTCGATCGTCGCACAGTTCCTGCCGATCTCTCCAAGGCCGCCGTGGAAGGCGACTCGGACGCTCACGCCTCGCTCAATGCTGCGAGGGCCTGTTCAACGGCAGATCGCGTGTCGCCCGATGCCGGGATCAACGGGAGTCTGGGTTCGCCGACCGGATCCCATGCGAGATCGAGACCGGCTTTGAGCGGCATGGGGTTCGGTTCGAGGAACAATGCCTCGTTCAGCGGCGCCAGAGCGGCGTCGAGGCGGTCCGCTTCCTCATCATCCCCGGCGATCGCCGCCTCGACCATCGCCTTGATCGTGTCTCCCGCAAGGTGGGCAGCGACGGAGACAACACCCACGCCACCGGCGCGGATGATCTCTCTCGTGTGGCCGTCGGATCCGGAGTACACGGCGAAGCCCTCGGGTAGCGCTTCGATCTGCTTCTTGGTGAACTCGAGGTCATCGACGGCGTCCTTCACGGCCACGATGTTGTCGTGCTCAGCGAGACGAACAAGCGTGTCGATCTCGATGATCCGACAGGTCCTGCCCGGGATGTTGTAGAGAAGGACCGGGAGATCGGTTGCGTCGGCGATCGCGGAGAAGTGCCGGGCGATCCCCTCCTGCGGTGGCTTCGAGTAGTAGGGAGTCACCGCCATCACGCCGTGGACGCCGGATTCGGCGGCTCGCTCGGTGAGCTCGACCGATTCCCTGGTGTCGTACGTGCCGGTCCCGGCGATCACGGTGATGCGATCACCGACGGCGTCGACGGCGGCCTTGAACAGAGCGACCTTCTCGACCTTCGAGAGCGTCGGGGACTCGCCCGTCGTACCACCAACGACGATGCCGTCCGATCCGTGTTTGGCGAGATGCCGGGTCAACCTCCAGAACGTGCCGTAGTCGATGGATCCGTCGTCGCCGAAGGGTGTGATCACGGCGGTCAGGACCTGGCCAAAGGGTGCGTTGGGTCTGGTCTCCATGGCCGCGACGGTAGCAGGAGGCCTCCCGGTATTCTCGCCTCTATGACCACTCCCAGCGACTTCGTGAAAGACGTCGACACCGCCAACTTCCCTCAAGACGTGCTACAGCGCAGCCGTGAGGTGCCGGTCGTCGTGGACTTCTGGGCGACATGGTGTCAGCCGTGTCTGATCCTCGGACCGATTCTCGAGAAAGTCGCCGCGGATTCCGGCGGTTCCTTCGAGCTCGTCAAGGTCGACGTCGACTCCAATCAGGAACTTGCCGCTCAGTACGGCGTGCAAGGAATCCCGATGGTCGTCGCATTCCGGGACGGCAAGATCGCCGACTCATTCACGGGTGCGCTGCCCGAGGATGCCGTTCGCCAATGGGTCGAGAAGATCCTCCCCACCGAATTGGATCTCATGGTCGATCAGGCCCGCACAGCGCTGCTCGCCGACGACGATATCGCGGCCGAGCACATCCTCCACCAGGTGCTCGACCAGCAGTCCGATCACTCCGAGGCCGGCGCAAGCCTTGCCTCCATGCTCATCGAACGAGGAGCGACCGACGAGGCCATGATCGTGCTCGGCCGACTCGCTCCCGATTCCGAAGTCGATCGTCTCCAGTCGGCTGCTCGCTTGAAAGCGTCCAGCGGCCAGGACGTCTCCGAACTCGAGGCGAAGCTGGCAGCGGACGACTCAAACGAGGATGCCCGGATCGACCTTGCCAAGGCACTCGCTGCTCGCAGTGAGTTCGAGCCGGCGCTCGACCACCTTCTCGTCGTCGTTCGAGCGAAGGGACCGAAGAAGGATGATGCGAGAGTCGCGACCCTCGACATCTTCGGCGTCCTCGGCGACGAGCACCCCCTGACCCAGACCTACCGAAGGCAGCTGGCGACCGCGTTGTTCTAGGTCCAAGTAGATCAGTAGCAAGTAGAGCAGTACTGATCTACTGCTCTACTCAAACTCCGAGGATGCTCTCGAGACCGACTGTCACGGAATCTTCGAGGTCTGCGACCGCCCGCACGGCCGCGAGAACTCCCGGCATGAAGGCTGTGCGATCGGTGGTGTCGTGGCGGATCGTCAGCATCTCTCCCGGGCCACCGAACAGCACCAGCTGGTGGGCGACAAGACCGGGGAGTCGAACAGCGTGAACCGGCACTCCCGCCACGTCGGCGCCGCGCGCACCCGCGAGCAGTTCGGTCGACTGGACGGCACGGCTCTGTGACGCGACGTTGGAGATCCGCTCGGCGGTGGCGATCGCCGTTCCCGACGGAGCATCGACCTTGCGGTCGTGGTGCAATTCGATGACCTCTGCTGCAGCGAAATGAGGTGCTGCGATCTCTGCGAGGCGCATCATCACGACGGCCCCGATCGAGAAGTTCGGAACGACGAGGCAATTCGGAGGACCGCTCCCCCACTGAGTTCGCAACCGAGCAACGCGATCAGCATCGAACCCTGACGTACCCACCACGGCACTCAGGCCGAGGGATCGCCACGTTGCAAGGTTCTCCATGACAACGTCGGGTTCAGTGAATTCAACGACAACGTCGGCACCTGCGATAGACGCCGGGTCGTCGCTGATCCGTTGACCTGCGACCATCGCCCCTGAGTGATGCGGGTCGTAGAGCGGTCCTAGTTCCAGGTCGGGGCTCACAGCGACGGTTCCCGCTACAAGGCTGCCCATCCGACCACCGGCACCAGACACGCTGATGATCATCGAACGAACTCCTCCAGATCGGCATCTTCGAACGGCCCGGTCGCGCCGATGACGTATGGCCCTCCGTACGCAGCGCGGGAGACGTCGATCACCTCTGCCAGCGTCACGGCGTCAACCTTGGCGACGATCTCATCGACCGACCGGTGCTCGAGTCCGGTGATCTCATTGCGGCCGAGTCGGTTCATGCGCCCGTCGGCGTCCTCGAGGGAGATGGCGAGCGCCCCTTGCACGTGCCCCTTCGCCCGGGCGAGTTCGTCTTCCTTGATACCGTGCTCCATGATCCTGTCCATTTCTCCACGAACGAGCTTGAGGACTTCGGCCGTCTGCGACGGCGTCGTTCCGACGTAGATCGCGTTCGAGCCGGCGTCGGCGAACGGCAGCCGGAATGCGTGGACCGCGTAGGCAAGCCCCCTCATCTCCCGGATCTCATGGAACAGCCGACTCGACATGCCACCGCCGAGGACGTGGTCGGCGACAATCAGCTCATAGCGACGGTCGTCGTCGCGGACGAGGCTCGGGCCGCCAATGATCAGGTGTGCCTGTTCGGTGTCGCGGTAGCGGACGCCAACTTTGCGAGATGGCGACGGCGTGACCAGTTCACGGCCAATCGCATCACCCTGCCAGGCACCGAAGGCGTTCTCGATGAGTTCGACGAGACGGTCGTGATCGATCCGTCCGGCCACCGCGATCACGGTCGATTTCGGTGTGTAGCGACGCTTCCAGTAGTCGTGGATCGTGTCGCGGCTCATGTCGACGATCGACTCGGGGGTACCGAGGATCGGCGGAGCGAGGGGGTGGCCGCCCCACAGAGCATGGATGAACTGCTCGTGAGCGACGTCGGTCGGGTCGTCCTCGTTCATGTTGATCTCTTCGAGCACGACTCCACGCTCGTTGTCGATCTCGGCCTGCCGGAACGCGGGACGTTGAATCATCTCGCCGAGGATCTCAACGCCGAGTTCGAGGTCGACATCTCTCATCCGGGCCCAGTAGCAGGTGTACTCCTTGGAGGTGAAGGCGTTGTGGCGGGCGCCGATGGCGTCGAACGCCTCGCTGATCCGCCGGGCCGGCCATTCTTCCGAGCCCTTGAAGAGGAGATGCTCGAGGAAGTGGCTGGCACCTGCCTCGACGGGTTCTTCGTCACGGCTCCCGGTCCCCACCCATGCTCCGATGGAGAGGGACCGCAGAGAGGGCATGTCCTGGGAGATGATGCGCAGCCCATTCGGCAGCGTTGTCAGGTCGTAGTGCATATCGCTCGATGATAGGGAGCTACGCCGCGAAAACAGCGTTCGCGTACCCAGGGTTCGCGGCGTCCTATTTGACGCTGTGAGCCCACAGAATGGAGCGCCATTTCCAATGTCACTCGGATAGCAAACGCTCTAGGCTTCGCGTCATGAACGACAAGAACGCTGACACCGCCGCCACGAACGCTTCGATCGCTTCGCT
>JAMBLK010000145.1 GCA_023336855.1 Actinomycetes bacterium | reverse complement strand
TGGGTGATCGTTGCAGGACCGGCGACCTCATCGTCGAGGTCAACGGCGAAACCGTCTTCCGTGCGCCAGCGCCCGGCGAGCTCCTGCAGGTTGCGGGCATACATGCGGCTG
Organism: Actinomycetes bacterium; assembly: GCA_023336855.1. Lineage (GTDB taxonomy): Bacteria > Actinomycetota > Acidimicrobiia > Spongiisociales > UBA5794 > JAHEEL01. Next base: position 2,654 of record JAMBLK010000145.1, on the reverse strand, counting down.
GCGTCGGTCGCGACACGGCTTGGGAGATCGATCGGTCCGTAGATGGAGACACCGTCCATGTCGACGATCTCGCCCGGGCGAGAGCCCGCGACGTTTCCGCCGGACGATGCCGCCATGTCGACGACCACGGCACCGGGGTGCATCGCATCGACCATGTCGGCTGTGATCAAGAGCGGTGCGGGGCGTCCAGGGATCTGGGCTGTGGTTACGATCAAGTCGGCGTCGGCAACGAACTTCGCAAGCGTCTCCTGCTGCTTCGCTGCGGTCTCCGCGTCCACTTCCTTGGCGTAGCCGCCCTCATCCATCTTCTGGGTGGGAGCTTCGACGAACTTCGCTCCGAGGCTCTCGACCTGCTCCTTCGTCTCCGGCCGGATGTCGTATGCGTAGACGATGGTGCCGAGTCGCTTGAAGGTTGCGATTGCCTGAAGACCGGCGACGCCGACGCCGAGCACGAGGGAACGCGCCGGCGGGATGGTCCCAGCAGCAGTCACCAACATGGCCGGGAATTTCGGGGACGCGTCGAGGGCAAGAAGCACGGCGGCATACCCGGCGACGTTGGCTTGGGACGACAGGGCATCCATGGCCTGGGCCAGTGTTGTGCGCGGAATCGCCTCGACGGCGAGCGCCGTCACGTTGCGTGCAGCAAGCGCCTTGACGAGGTCGGTCGCCACGAACGGGTCGAGGAACCCGGCGAAGACGGCGCCTTCCCGTATCAGCCCGATCTCTTCGATCGTGGGTGGGCCGACCCTGAAAACGAGGTCGGCGTCGTGTGCCGTCGCCGAGTCGGCGACGATCGTTGCTCCTGCCTCGACGAGCGTCTCATCGGGGAAGCCGGCGGCCTTACCCGCTCCGGTCTCCACGCGTACGTCCCAACCCCATCCGGTAAACACCTTGACGGAGGCGGGAACGACGGCGATACGACGCTCGTGGTCGGCACGTTCGAGTGGTATTCCTAGTCGCATCGGCGGGAACGGTAACTGAACTCGCGCCACATAGGAAGTCCTGGCATCGCCCCACAAAACGGGCAACGGGGCCCTTGCCTCGGCACCGTGTTCGTGGCATGGTCGAAGGAACGGAGGAATCATGCGCAGACAGCTTCTCGAAACGCCCGGGCCGGTCGCCGGTTGGCCTCTCAGATGTGACGAAAGCGGCGATCTCGAACCGTCTCCGGGGGAGATCACCATCGGTGTGGTGGCATGTGGCGTGTGCCGTACCGACCTCCAGATCGTGGAGGGTGACCTTGCTGCCCGTGCCCTGCCGATCGTTCCCGGACATCAGGTCGTCGGTCGGGTCCTGCGGGTCGGCGAAGGCGTCTCCGAGTGGGCGGTGGGGGAGAGGGCCGGCGTTGCCTGGCTCGCCGGCGCATGTGGCTCATGCGAGTACTGCCGGAGCGGGCGAGAGAACCTCTGCGTCGATGCGGTCTTCACAGGATGGGATCATGACGGTGGCTACGCCGAGCAGATCAACGTCCGGGCCGACTACGCGTTGCGGATCCCCTCGTCGTTCTCAGATATCGACGCCGCTCCACTGCTGTGCGGAGGCATCATCGGATACCGGTCGCTGAAGATCTCCGGAATCCGTCCCGGAGGCAGGCTCGGGCTCTACGGGTTCGGAGCATCGGCACTGCTTGCCATGCAAATCGCCACCCACTGGGGGTGCGATGTCTTCGTCGCCACCCGATCACCGAGTGAGCAGCAGCGTGCGATCGAGATGGGAGCGGCGTGGACCGGTTCCTACCACGACCGTCCCCCCGTCGCTCTCGACGCAGCGGTCACGTTCGCTCCGGCCGGGTATGTGGTCATAGAGGCGCTGAAGTCCGTATCTCGCGGCGGTACGGTTGCTATCAACGCCATCCACCTCGATCGAATCCCCGAGTTCGGGTACGACCTTCTGTGGGGGGAGCGTCAGATCCGAAGCGTCGCGAACTTCACCCTTGATGATGCCCGCGAGTTCCTCGAACTCGCCGCCGAGATTCCGATCGAGACCGTGGCCGACGTCTACCCGCTCGCCGATGCCAACCTCGCACTCCACCGCCTCAGAGACGGTCTCGTCGAGGGTGCGGCAGTGCTACAAGTAGACCAGTAGATCAGTAGCAAGTAGCACCGAGGATGTAGGGTGCCGTTCTCCGAGTCCGCGGAGGAGCGCCTTGTGAACGACGAACTCGAGAAGACCACAGCATCGGACCACGCACCCGTGGTGCTGGCGGTTCTGTCGGCGGCGATGTTCGTCTATGTCATCGACACCACGTTGATGAACGTCTCCATCTCGGCACTCGTCGAAGACCTGAACACGACAGTGGGCCAGGTTCAGGCTGCCATCACGCTGTACACGCTGACGATGGCATCGTTCATGCTCACCGGCGGGAAACTCGGTGACATCTGGGGTTCGAAGCGCGCCTTTCGTATCGGCCTGATCATCTACGGGATCGGCACAACGATCACTGCCTTCGCCCCAACGATCGGCTTCGTCATGTTCGGCTGGTCGATCCTCGAAGGGTTGGGATCGGCGCTCATCGTCCCAGCCATCAACACGCTCGTGCGCGCCAACTTCAAAGGAACGAAGCGTGCGTCGGCGTACGGAATTCTCTTCGGCGTCGCAGCCGCCGGTGCCGCTTTCGGGCCGCTCATCGGTGGCTGGGTCACAACGTATCTGAG
>JAMBLK010000144.1 GCA_023336855.1 Actinomycetes bacterium | reverse complement strand
CGTCGAATCCGAACTCTGCGAGGACGCGCACCTTCTCAACGATCCCCTGATCCATGCCCCAGTAGTTGATCTTGAAGAAGCACTCCTGGACACCCTTGTCGGCAAAGCTCACCGGCAACGTCGCTACCTCCGAATGCAGAGAGAGGTGCATGGGGAGGTGCCCCATTGAACCGGAGAACGGGTAGTCCTCGAACTCGGTGAGCGGTTCACAGGCGATGAATTCACCGCCGCGGAACACCATCGGCTGCTGCGTCAACTCGTCGATGATCGTCGGCGCCGCATACGTGAACTTCATGGTCCCGGGCGGTGGCGGCTTGACGCCGTCGTAGATCTTGATCGCGTCGATCGTGTCGAGACGGTCGGCGGCGTACCGGGCAAGGATGTTCGGAGCGCCGGGGGCAGAGCCCATCCCGAGGACGGCGCTGATCCCTGCTTCGGCGTAGCGGTCGGTGAGTTCGAGTTGCTTGAGCGTGCCGTGGAACAGGCCGCCCATGTCGACGTAGTGCGTGCCGGCTTCGAGACAAGCCTCCATCACCTTCATGTTCGTGTAGTAGACGGTGGCGTTGACACATGCGTCGGCTGGTTCGAGCAGCGCTACGAGCGCCGTGTGGTCGTTGAGATCCGACTCAACGATCGTGAGTTTCGGGCTGTCGAGGTACTCGGCTATTGCCGCTGCACCTCCCATGTCACGATCGGCGAGGATCACCTCGTCCACCCGGGGGTTGATGGCCAGGTCTTCGACGCTGATGGCGCCCATCTTCCCCGCCCCACCCAACACGACGATTCTCATCAGGAGCTCCTTGGTTGTCGGCACAGATGAACCGACCGGATGCTACCGAAGGCGCACGGACGCGAATCCGTGATCGTGCGTCGTCATGCCGTGAGCTGGCGTCCCCCACCCGAGGGCAGGGGACGCTCACTCGACTATCCCGGGAGATGCCAACCGTTCACGCAGTCGGGTGCGCCGGTGATCGCTAGAACGTGTGCCGCGAACGCCTTTCGGAACTCATGGACCGACGCCTTCAAGTCGCCCCAGCGGCTGTCGAGCTGCTTGCCGGTTTCGGCCGCCTTCTCCACTCCTTCGATCGCACTCGCCACTCCGGCCCCGGCCTTTGCCACGGCTCTGGCTGTCTCGGGGCTCTGGTCGGCGGTCTCCTCAACGACCCCGACGAGGCGGTCGATCACGGATCCGAGAGCCCGGACGTGGGCAACAACGGACTCCGAAGGTTGCCAGTTCGGCTGCTCGTGTCCATCGGCGACTGCTTGCTTGGTTGCTTCGTAGATCTCCATCACCTGGGCGTCGATTGAGCGAAGAGCCTTGATGGTCTTTGCAGCCTTTGCATCGTCAGCGAGAGCGAAGACGGCAGCGGCAGCCTCGGCGTAGAGGCCGGCGACGGCGGGGTTCTTCGCCGTCTCGGCGGCGTGCGTGAAGATCGAGACCTTGTACTCGATGAGCCTCAGTGTGGATCGGCGTGCCTGAGCGAGCGCCTCTGCGGCCTTCTCGGCTTCGGTCTTCTCCACCACGTTCGGCGGGTCTTCCTTGGGCGGGTCTTCCTTCACCGTGTCGCCGGACTCGGCGATCGCCCGCTTGGTGGCGTCGTAGATCTTGTGAGCCTGCGCCTTGAGTTCGTAGAGATGTTCGACCTCGCTGCTGGCTTCCGCGGCCGCCCTCAGCTTCTCGAGTTCTCGGATTGCTCCGCTGTAGATCTCCTGATGTGCCGGGTTGTCGGTCTTGGCCTTGGCATCGCGGAAGTAGCCCAACTTGTAGGTGATCGTGTCGAGCGCGGCCTTGCGTGCCTCCGCGACCTTCTCTTCCGCCGTCTGACCCACTGTCGCTGCTCGTGCCTTTGTCTCGTAGTAGATGTCATGTGCCCGGGCGTCCATCGCACGCAGTTCATCGATGGAGGTTTCCGTCTCAGCGCGCCCGCTCAGTGCCTGCAACTCGGCGATGCCTTCGTCGTACACGTCTCTGCGGTCGGCGTTCTCGGTGCCGTTCTTGAGGTCCGAGAGGAGGCCAATCTTGTAGTCGATCGTGCCGATGGTCTTCGCACGGACGGTCTCGAGGTCGTCACCGCCTTCGTCGGTCGCTGCGGCCGGCGCCACCAGCGAGCCGAGCACGAGTCCGAGCGCCATCAAGAGAACGAGGATGACCCTCGTACGAGCAGCTACATATGTCATCGGTGCCTCCACCTTGTAGGCGAAGCGCCGGCATTCCCCTCCCGCCCGGGAGGTCCCCATCGGGGTCCAGGAGAACGGAGACGCATCGCTCCGATCCCTTCCCGAGTGTCTTCGACCTGACACTTCGGATTCTTGAGACGACCCACGTGAATTGGGTCGAACGGACTACGAGACCCGGGGGTTGCGAGTTCGCACGACGATTAGGACGACGGATCGAGGAAGACGACGGGGATCTCACGGGCGGTGCGGGACTCATACTCCGCGTATCCGTCGTAGGCATCGAGGACTCTTGGCCACCAGATCGTCCGATCGGCGGGGGACGCCGTCGTCGCTGTGGCGGGCCACCGGTCATTGAGGACCTGCACGTTCGCATCAGGCTTCGCGAGCAGGTTCAGGTACCAGTGGGGATGCTCATCCCTGCCGCCCCACGATGCGATGACGACGAGGCGTTCGTCGTCGCACAGATAGAGGAGTGGCACCGTGTGCTGCTTCCCCGATTGCCGGCCGGTGGTCGTCAGCAGACACATGTCGTTGTCGACGAGGCGCCGACCGATGGCTCCCCCGGTGCTGCGATACAGCACTCGATGGAGCGACGACATGTACTTGGCTGTTCGATCTCTCACCGTTTCTGGCCCTTCAGCTTTGTCTTCCACCGGCCGGATCCACCGTACTGCGAGAACTGGCACAAGCCCCTTCACGGCTCGTATAAGATGTATGAGTTCGACGCACGGTGCAAACAGGCAGCGTGTTGATCGATCAAGTACGCGGCACTCGTGCCGCTTTGCCAATGAGGAAGGATGGCTCGTGAAGGGTCTATTGAGATATTTCGTGCTCCTGGCTGTGGTGATGCTTGTCGCCGCAGCATGCTCGAGCGACGACTCTGATTCTGGAACCGATACAACAGCAGCCGCAACCGAAACAACGGCTGCGACTGAGACGACTGAAGCTGCGCCGACGACGACGGCAGCACCGGCGACGACAGCGCCGCCCACAGAGAAGATCGACATCGACTTCTGGGTAGCGTTCTCCGATGAAGCCCGACTCGGATTCTCCGAAGACAGGGCTGCGGAGTTCAACGAGAAGCACCCCGAGTACAACGTGCGGGTGACGTCATTCGCGTCGTACAACGACGTGTTCGATGCCGCCGTTCTTGCAGTGGACAGTGGCGAGCCCCCGGGACTCATCCACTTCTTCGAGGCTGCCACCAGGCAGGCACTTGATGCCGTTGATGGTGACTTGAACCCGATCTTCAAGTCGGTCACCGACGCGATTGCCGGTCGTACCGAGATCCTCGGCGAGCCGGTTGTTCTCGACTCGGTCGTCGATGCGGCACGCAACTACTACACGGTGGACGGTTCGTTCTATTCGATGCCGTGGAACACGTCAACGACGGTCATGTTCAACAACATGGACATGCTCAACGAAGCCGGTATCACCACGCCGCCCGCCACGTGGGCCGAGGTTGAGACCGCTTGTGCAGCCGTCATGGCACTTGATGATGCACCCAGTGGATGTATCACATGGCCGAACCATTCGTGGTTCGTCGAGCAGACGCTCGGTCAGCAGGGTGAGCTCCTTGGTAACGCCGACAACGGCCGTACCGGCCGTGCGACTGAGGTCTTCCTCGAGTCCGACGGCATGATGAACTACCTCGAGTGGTGGAAGAGCCTCAACGATGTGGGCTACTACACCTACACGGGTCTCCAGCGCGACTGGGACGGCACGTCGAATGCCTACCTTGCCGGAGAAGTAGCGATGCTCGTCTACTCGAGTTCGGACACGACGTTCTTCGATGAGAACGCTGAGTTCACCAACGTGGCCAGCTTCATGCCTTCTGACGGGGACACCGACTACGTCGGCAACCTCATCGGTGGAGCGACGATCTGGATGCTCGACGGCATGGACACCGCGACGGAGGACGGAGCGCTTGCGTTCTTGAACTTCTTCTCGAATCCTGCCAACGCAGCGGCATGGCATCAGCTGACCGGGTACATCCCGATCACGCAGGACGCCGTCGATCTCCTCGAAGCCGAGGGTTGGTACGACGAGAGCCCGAACAGCAAGGTCGCTTCTGATCAGCTCGCGGCGGCGAAGAACACGCCGGCCTCGCTTGGTGCGTTGCTCGGTAACTTCGTTTCCATCCGTGACGTCATCACGATCGCGATCGAGGACATCCTCGTGAACGACCTCGATGTCGCTACTCGCATGGCGGATGCCAATGCGGAAGCGAACAAGTCACTGTCTGAGTACGAACTCCTCTTCGGAGGCTGATCGAATCGCAATGGATTGGGGGCGGAGCCTATGCTCCGCCCCCACATCCGAACCTCCATGTGGAGCCTTGAATGAGCGCTGACAGTTCATGCTGATCTTCGGACTCGTCATCGCCGCCCTGCTCGGGCCGCTCTACGTGTTCCTGAATCTTGAAAGACGATCGTTACAGCGGTACGCCATCGGCTCGGCGACCGCCGTGGCCGGTGCCGCGATCACTCCTCTCGTCATGGGTCGTTGTGGATTCACCGAGGGCACGTCCGGCGTCGACCATCTCCTCTCCCTCACCCTCATGTGGGGAGCTGCTTGGATCGCCCTGATCGCGCTCCGGTCGTTCTTCGACCGGGCGGACGGAAAGGCCAAAGCGAGCGCAGCGATGGCCGGTGAGATCCGTACAGGCGGATACCGCATGGGCTGGTGGGTCCCGTGGGTCCTTCTCTCGCCCACGCTGCTCATCCTCGTCGTCTTCCTGTACTACCCGGCGTTCCGGACGTTCACCCTCTCCACCAAGCTGACGAAGCTCGGCGCCCCCAGGTCCATCGATGTGTGCTTCGGCAACTTCACCGAGTTGCTCATCTTGAATCCTGCGAAGTTGGTCGCCTACCCGTTGATTGCCATCGCCGTGATCTACGGTGCGAGGTTCTGGATGAACCACTCCGGTCCGGGAACATGGAGCCGGAAGGGCGCAGACGTTGCATCAGTGGTCGGGATGCTGGCGATCTTCGTGGCGATGTACCTCATGTTCTCGCCAGGTGGCGGCGGCCAGGTCGATTACCGCGACGTGTACGTCAACACACTCATCATCACCGTGGGCATCGTCGCCTTCGGCATGATCGGCGGCCTGGCGGTCGCCTACCTCGCATTCCGCAAGATCCGTGGCGGCAGCGCCTACCGGACGCTGCTGATCTGGCCGTACGCCATCTCGCCTGCCGTTGCCGGCGTGCTCTTCTTCATGATCTTCGATCCGACGGCCGGAATCTTCACGCACGGAATGGACGTCGTGTTCGGAATCGACGTCCCGAACTACCGCGAGAGTGCCATGCTGGCACAAGGTTCCATCATTCTCGCGAGCGGGTGGAAGATCCTCGGGTACAACATCCTGTTCTACCTCGCCGGCCTCCAGACCGTGTCGACGGATCAGATCGAGGCTGCCGTGATCGACGGTGCCTCGTCCTGGCAACGGTTCTACAAGATCGTGATGCCGGCGCTATCGCCGATCACGTTCTTCCTGCTTGTCACGAACCTCGTGTACGCGTTCTTCGAGGTCTACGCAACGGTCGATTTCATGACCAAGGGTGCGCCGGCGGGCAAGACATCGATAGCGATCTACGAGATCATTCGCGTCGGTGTCAACAACGGTGACCTCGGCCGTGGTGCCGCCCAATCCGTCCTGCTGTTCGCTGCGGTTATCGCCATCACGTTGTGGCAGTTCCGAACGACCGGCAGCAAAGTTAGTTACGGGGGGGCGTAATGGCAGAGGGACTCACACCGGGAGTGAAGAAGAGGACCTTCTTCAGAGGTCGCCAGTGGACGTTCCACCTGGCACTGTCGGTGACGGCCTTCGTGATCGCGTTCCCGTTGCTGTATGCAGCGCTGATCGCCACGCAGACCAACACGGAGATCTTCGCGTTCCAGTTGACGCCCGGCAGCGCTCTGAAATCGAACTTCGACGCCGTCTGGTTCGGAAGGGATTTCGCCGGCGCCATGTGGAACTCGACGGTGCAGGCGATCCTGGTCACGACGGGAAAGACCATTCTCTCGCTCCTTGCCGGCCTCGCGTTCGTCTATTTCAAGTTCCGTGGCAAATGGATCGTGTTCTTCCTGGTCCTGGTCACGCTGATGATGCCGACCGAGGTCATGATCCTGGCGATGTTCCGATTCGTCTCGGAGATCGGATGGCAGGACTCGATGGCGGCGATCACGGTGCCGTTCCTGGCATCGGCCACCGGAGCGTTCCTGTTCCGGCAGCACTTCGCGAACCTCCCAGCTGAACTGCTCGAGGCGTCTCAGATAGACGGGGCATCACCCATTCAGTTCCTCACCAAGGTGCTGATCCCGCTGTCGTGGAACGTCATCGCCGCACTCTTTGTGATCCAGTTCGTGTACACGTGGAACATGTTCCTGTGGCCGAGTCTGATCATCAGAGACGAGTCGAAGCAGGTCGTGCAGGTAGCCCTCCAGACACTGACGAATATCGACGGTGCCCTCACATATGGACCGCTCATGCTCGCAGCGATCATCGCCTCCATCCCACCGGCGATCATCTTCGTGCTCATGCAGAAGCCGTTCATGAGCGGCTTCGCGATCGGCCAACAGAAGTAGGTCTTTGGACTCCGGTCGGGATCCGGATAGGTAGGTACGATCGAATCATGGCACTCCGAAATACCGCGCTCGCGAAACTCAATGGTGGCTCCTTCGACGTTCTGATCATCGGAGGGGGGATCAACGGTGCCGTGTCTGCGGCAGTCCTCGCCGGACGAGGCGCAACCGTGGCGCTCGTGGACCGCGGCGACTTCGGGAGCTTCACGAGCCAGGAATCGTCCAACCTCGTGTGGGGTGGCTTCAAGTACCTCGAGGGCTACGAACTCCTGCTCGTTCGCAAGCTCTGCGTCTCCCGGAACCGACTCATCAAGTCCTACCCGGACAACATCAAACCGATTCCGTTCGTCGCGGCTCTCGACGAGGCTTCGCCGCATCCCACGTGGCTCGCTGCATTGGGTGCGACCGGCTACTGGGGAATCGGGAGCTTCCGCACTCACCGTCCCAGATATCTCTCCACCGAGAAGATCAGCGAGATTGCACCGATGGTGAACACCGAAGGTGTCGTCGGAGGCATCGAGTACTACGACGCCTACCTGCCGGACAACGACTCACGTTTCGTCTTCAGCTTCGTGCGATCCGCCCTCGACGTCGGAGCGACGGCTGTGAACTACGTCGAGGCGGTCGGCGCCGAACGTCGGGACGGGCGGTGGCAGGTCACGCTCCAGGACGTCGACTCCGGTGGCGAGCCGTTCACGTGCACAGCCAGGATCCTGATCAACGCTGCAGGCCCGTTCATCGACGGGGTGAGTGAGGAACTCGATGTCAAGACCGCTCATCGGGTCGTGTACTCGAAGGGGATCCACCTCATTGTTCCCCAGATCACCCCGGATGAGCGTGTGCTGGCGTTCTACGACGACACGGGACGCCTGTTCTACGTCATCCCCATGGGGCGGCGCTCGGTGATCGGAACGACCGACACTCGCATCGATACGCCGTACACCGAGGTCACGGACGAGGACCGGGAGTTCCTGCTCGACCAGATCAACGCCAGGCTGGATTTACCTGAACCGCTGACGCCGGAAGATGTCATCGCCGACCGAAGTGGAGTGCGGCCGCTTGTTGTCGCTGCCGGCGGCGGCGATCAGCAGGATGTTGATTGGACGAAGCTCTCCCGCAAGCATGAGATCGAGACCGATGACGCAGCAAGCGTGATCTCCATCTTCGGGGGCAAGCTGACCGACTGTCTCAACGTCGGGGAGGAGATCGCCGACGAGGTCGAGCGGCTGGGCATCCCGCTCGAGAAGGACACGCACACCTGGTACGGGGAGCCGGCGAAGGCGACCCGTGAAGAGTTCTATCGCCAAGCCCGACTGATGCGCCTCGACAGCCTCCGGGACAAGCCCGATATGGAACCGCTGTCGGACCGTCTCTGGCGCAGGTACGGACGGCGGGCGTTCGAGATGCTCGACGAGATCCGACAGGACCCGTCGATGGGGGAGGACATCATCGAGAGTGCGGACTACCTCCGGGTGGAGCTGTGCCTCGCCGCCGAAACCGAGATGGTGACCAAACTCGAGGACTTCCTCCGACGCCGTTCGAAGATCACGCAAGTGATCAAAGAAGAAGACGTACGGTCTTCTCCGGGCCTCCACGAGGCGGCGGAGATCCTGTTCGGTGATGACGCCGATGAGCGCCTGGCCGAGTACTGGGGCTCGCTGCGCTCGCCGTAACCGACAGCCAACAGCCACGAGTGATGTGCGGTGCTCCTCGCTGTCCGCTGTCCGCTGTCCGCTGTCCGCTGTCCGCTGTCCGCTGT
>JAMBLK010000143.1 GCA_023336855.1 Actinomycetes bacterium | reverse complement strand
CGACCACGATCGCAGCGGCGGCGAGTCTGGCCGTCTCCTCGTCCTCGGCGGCCACGACAGCGACCGGCTCTCCCCAGTACCGGGCAATGTCGTCGCAGAACACCGGCTGGTCCTGTTCCTCTTGTCCGAACAGCGGCTCACCAGGTACGTCATCCTGTGTCAGGACCGCCCGTACCCCCGCCATTGCCAGGGCGGGAGAGGTGTCGATCTTCAGGAGTCGCGCGTGGGCATGGGGGCTTCGCAGGGTGGCTCCCCACAGCATGTCCTCCGATGAGAGGTCGGATGCGTATGCGAAGTTCCCGGTCACCTTTGGCTCGCCGTCGGGTCGAAGCACGCTGGTTCCGATGCCGCCTTTGACTCCGGGTGCGATGCGTGTCGTCATGATCCCTCCCCGGTCACGGTCTCGAATGCGCGAAGAATCGCTCCGTAGCCTGTGCATCGGCAGATATTTCCTGAGAGCGCTTCTCTGATCTCGGGTTCGCTCGGGTGAGGATTCGTCTCGAGGAAGTGTGAGCCGGCAACAACGATCCCAGGAGTACAGAAGCCGCACTGGACGGCACCCTTGGCCAGCATCGCCTCCTGAACGGGGTGGAGTTCCCCATCTGCTGAGACCCCTTCGACGGTGGTTACGGACGAACCGTCGGCATCTGCCGCCATGACGAGACACGAGCACACCGCTTCGCCGTCGAAGACGACGGTGCAGGATCCGCACTCGCCTTGTTCACAGGCGTCCTTCGTCCCGGGGAGTTCGAGATCGTTCCGGAGGACGCTGAGCAGACTCTCGTGTCCGGTGACGTCGAGAACCCTGTCCTCGCCGTTGACGTTGATCGTGACGTTCATCGGAGACTCCGTTCCACGAGTCGTCTGGCCAAAACACCTGCGGCATGTCTTCGATAGCCCTCGGTCGATCGGTGATCCGTGATTGGTCGAACCTCTTCGGAGACGATGTGAGCGAACTCGTCGAGGACGGAATCCGAGATCGTCGATTCTGCGTTGATCATCTCCTCGGCCCGGGTGGCACGCATCGGCGTCGTTGCAACCGATCCGAGGGCCACGCGGAAGCCGTCGTCGCCACGGATGACGACGCAACTCACGGTCGAGATCACCATGGCGTTGCGAGCGCCCACCTTGGCGAACTCTTGAGCGATCGGTACGTCCTCGGGAACTACGACGGCCGTGATGATCTCGTCGGCCGCCAGAGACGTGCGTTTCACGCCGACGAAGAACTCATTCCACGGAATCGTTCTGATCCCGCGTTCTTTGGACTGAACTTCGATCGAGGCCTCTGCAGCGATGATCCATGGCAACCCGTCACCAGCCGGACTTGCCGTGGCGACGTTGCCGCCGATGGTCCCAGCGGCGCGGATCTGGGGCGAACCGACGGTTCTCGCCGCCTGGGCCAGGCCCCGATGGCCATTTCGTTCCAGACGCGCCCACGTGACCCCGGCGCCGATGCGGCCGGCCGTCAGCTCCTGGAGCTCTTCGACACGTCTCAGAGAGAGAACGCTGGAGGGTCGGTGGTGTGCAAGGTTGATCTCGACCATGAGATCGGTTCCTCCGGCGAGGAGCAAGGCATCCGGCTGATGAGCCTTTGCTGCGAGCGCTTCGTCGAGGTCGTGGGCAGCAATGAAGTCCATTCGCTTAACTTAGTCGGTGCGATCGAAGGTAGAGCAGTAGACCAGTAGACCAGTAGACCAGAACTGAGCTACTGATCTACTGCTCTACTCACCGCAGCAGCCTCGCTGCTGCCGCATTGTGCTTCTCGATCAGGCTCGGCAACTCGACACCTACAAGTTCTCCATCCTTCACGACCGGCTTTCCGTGGACGTAGTTGTGGTCCACACCGGTCGGTGCGACGAAGATCACCGCGGCGACCGGATCGTGGAGCGCGCCCGCGTACTCCAGGCGATCGAGCGAGATGGCGATGAAGTCCGCCGCTTTGCCCGGCTCGAGCGAACCGACGTCGTCACGTCCGAGCACTGAGGCTGAGCCCCTTGTGGCAATCCGGAGCGCTTCTCGAGCGGTGAGGAGTCGCCCACCTTCGATCGACGGGGCTGCTGCGAGCCGCGCAAGGAGCATCGCCTGGCGGGCTTCGCCGATCAGATGGCTGCCGTCGTTGCTCGCCGAACCGTCGACACCGAGACCAAGCCGAACGTCGGATGCCAGATAGCGCCGCACGGGGGCAATGCCGGATGCGAGGCGCATGTTCGACGACGGACAGTGCGCAACCCCGGTCCCCGTCACTGCGAGCCTCCCGATCTCCGCGTCGTTGATGTAGATGCCGTGGGCATACCACACGTCGCTCCCGACCCACCCCAGATCTTCCATCAACTCGACCGGGCGCCGGCCGAACGTCTCGATGCAGAACTGCTCTTCATCGTGCGTCTCTGCGACATGAGTGTGGAGATGAACGCCGTAACGCCGCGCCAGATCGGCGGACTCGCGCATCAGATCGGCAGTCACCGAGAACGGTGAGCAGGGAGCGACCACGACACGGGTCATCGCACCCGGGGCCGGATCGTGGAACTTCTTGATCACTCGCTCCGTGTCGAGCAGGATCGTCTCCTTGTCTTCGACGACCGAATCGGGTGGCAGTCCCCCGTCGCTCTCCCCAAGGCTCATCGATCCTCTGGCTGCGTGGAACCGAAGTCCGACCGCTGCAGCGCCCTCGACCTGATCGTCAAGGCTCGATCCGTTCGGGAAGAGGTACTGGTGGTCCGATGAGGTCGTGCAACCGGAGAGCGCCAACTCCGAGAGAGCAAGTTGCGTTGAGATCCGCACATCGTCGGGCGTGAGGCGGGCCCATATCGGATAGAGCGTGCGGAGCCAGTCGAACAGGCCGACGTCCTGGGCACCGGGGACGGCGCGTGTCAGCGTCTGATAGAAGTGGTGGTGTGTGTTGATGAGTCCCGGAAGCACGACGTGCCCGGAGAGATCCACGATTTCGTCGGCCGTGTCGGGAAGTTCAGCCGTGGGTCCGACCTGTTCGATGAAGCCGTCGACAACATAGAGGCCCCCGTCGTTGATCTCCCTCCCGCCGTCATCCATCGTGGCGAGAACCTGCGCGTGCCGAACGAGAAGTGTGCTCATAGGAAGCAATGTACCAACTCGATCGGGGCCGTATGTCGGTACTCGCGTCCCGGTTCGCTGGGTACACTGGAGAAACGGGGTCGACGAGGAAAAGAGACGCACATGATCACGCAGTACCACCGACCGCTGACGCTGGACGAGGCAATCGCTCTCATCGCACGGCCTGATGCCGTGATCATCGCCGGAGGTACCTCCGTCAACGCCGACCCCGGGCGCAAGCCCGGCACCGCCGTCGATCTCCAGGCACTCGATCTCGCGGGGATCGACACCGACGGCGAATCCATCCGGATCGGCTCGACGACACGCCTTCAGGATCTCGTCGATTCACCGCTCGTCCCCGCGACACTTCGTGATCTCGTCCGACGCGAAGCACCGAACACGATCCGCAACGCCGCAACCATCGGCGGAACGATCGGTACCGCCGATCCGGAGAGTGAACTCCTCGCCGGTCTGCTCGCATTCGAGGCGACTCTGACCCTCGCTCGCGCCGGTTCGACAACCGAGCACGCCCTGGATGAGATACTCGAAGACCCCGCACTGCTCAACGGAGCGATCATGACCAGCGTGTCGATCCCGTCGAACGGAGTCGCCGCAGCCGACCGAACCGGCCGCACGCCCATGGACCGACCCATCGTGATGGTCGTCGCACACCGGAGTCCCGACGGAACCGTTCGCATGGCCATGACCGGAGTCTCGACCCGCCCGATCATCGTCGAGCCGGATCAGATCGCCACCCTCGACCCGCCATCCGACTTCCGGGGATCGCCCGACTACCGCAAGAGTCTTGCGGGGGTGCTCTCAGGCAGGGTCCTCGCCACGATCACCGGAGGTGAACCAACATGACGATCACCCTCACGATCAATGGAACACGACGCTCTCTCACCTGCGAGCCTTTCGAGTCTCTCCGCACGGTGCTACGTCGGGCGGGCCTCCATAGTGTTCGCTTCGGCTCAGAAACGGGCGAGACCGGAGCGGCCGCAATCCTTCTCGACGGCCGACTCATCTCTGCCGATGTCATGCTTGCGGCTCAGGCCGACGGTCACGACATCGAGACGATAGAAGGCCTCAGCGTGCCCGGTCGACTCCATCCGATCCAGAAGGCATTCATCGACACGGGAGCGATTCAATCCGGATACTCGACTCCTGCGACGATCCTCTCAGCGAAAGCTCTGATCGATCGCAACCCGAACCCGTCGGAGGACGACGTTCGCGATGCTCTCTCCGGGATTCTCGATAGAGAGACCGGATACCTCCGCCCCGTGCATGCAGTGCTGCGTGCTGCCGCGGTCATGAGAGGTGATGAGCCCGATGACGTCGGTGTCGCGTACCTCCAACCGTTGGTCGGTGGCGAAGGATCTCCTTCCGATCGCGACGGTTTGTCCGAGATCGCTCCGCGAGTGGTCCCGAGCAGCGACGTCCCGGAGACCCGGATCGTCGGAAAGCCCGAAGCCAAGGTCGATGCGCTCAAACTAGTGAAGGGCAACCCGGCATTCACGGACGACGTCGACCTAACGAACACGCTGATCGCCAAGGTGCTGTACAGCCCGCACGCCCATGCCCGCATCGTCTCCATCGACGATTCGAAGGCCCGGGCACTTCCTGGTGTTCACGCCGTGCTGCATCACGGCAACGTCCCACGGGTGCGGTACGCATCCGGTGGTCAGAGCTACCCGAACCCACTCCCCTACGACCAGGTCAGCTTCGACAACAAGGTTCGTTTCGTCGGAGACCGTGTCGCCGCCGTCGCCGCCGATACGGAAGAAATCGCTCTCGCAGCGATCGATCTGATCGATGTCGAGTATGACGTTCTCCCCGCCGTCTTCGACGAGAACGAGGCCATCCTCGATGGTGCACCCGTCATCCACGACGAGCCGGACATGGAGGGGGCCCACGATGCATCGCATAACATCGTCCACCACCTCAAGGCCGACACCGGCAACATCGAAGACGGTTTCGCCGCGGCCGACCGTGTCTTCGAACAGACGCTTCGCGTCCACCAGGTCCATGCGACTCCCATCGAGACGCATATAGCTATCTCCGCATGGGACAGCGACGAACGACTCGTCATCACATCATCGACGCAGGTGCCGTTCCACGTACGGCGAATGATCGCCCCGCTCCTCGACCTTCCGGCGAAGCGCATCCGCATCATCAAGCCGAGAATCGGTGGCGGCTTCGGCGTGAAACAAGAGATGCTGGTCGAGGACATCGTCGCCCACCTCACGATTGCGACCGGCCGACCCGTTCGCCTGGAACTCACTCGGAAAGAGGAGTTCATGTCGAGCCGGACCCGGCATCCGCAGACGATCACGTTCAAGACCGGGGTCGACGCCGAGGGAAAGCTCACGGCCCAGGAGATGCGCATCGTCGCGAACACCGGGCCGTACGGATCCCATGGTCTCACGGTGCAGATGGTCAGCGGCCTCCGCGGCCTCAGCTCATACAACTGCCCGGTCAAGAAGTTCGACTGCAGAGTCGCGTACACGAACATCCCCGTTCCCGGCGCATACCGTGGATATGGGGCACCGCAGGCCCTCTACGCGCTTGAGGCGCACATGGAGGACATCGCTGCAGAACTCGACATGGATTCGATCGAGTTCCGGCGTCTGAATTGGACGGATGTAGGTGATCCCCTCGACATCGCCCAGCAGCTCGGTGAGGGCGATCAGGACGCAAGCGTCATGCCGCTGGTCACATCCAGCGGTCTGGAAGAAGCCGTCGCTCAGGGACAGCGCGCTGTCGATTGGGACCGGCGCAACGATCCAGCATGGAAGCAGCCTGCCGACCGGCCCAATATCCGTCGCGGGCTCGGGTTCGCAATGGCGATGCACGGCACTGCGATCCCCGGCCTCGACATGGGCGGAGCGAGCCTCAAGATCAACGACGACGGGTCTTT
>JAMBLK010000142.1 GCA_023336855.1 Actinomycetes bacterium | reverse complement strand
GTTGTCGGCCTCGAGCTTGCCTGGGAGATCGTCGAGGCGTTCCTCGGAGCCGAGTTCTCAGGTGACGAGCGTCACATCCGACGCGTCGAGAAGATCATCGAACTCGACCGACAGAGAAGCTAGACCGATGCCAGTACCGAGTACTGAGTACGCCGCCGGAGGCGGCCCGGTACTATGAGCGGCACTCCCGAGCGACTGGAACCATGGACTCAACCAACGGAACCTCATACGTCAACCGTGAGCTTTCGCTCCTCGAATTCCAGGAGCGGGTGTTCGCTCTTGCCACCACACCGAGCCGCCCACTCCTCGAACGGGTCAAGTTCGTTGCAATCGTGTCGTCGAATCTGGATGAATTCCATCAGGTCCGTGTCGCCGGTCTCCTCGAACAGGCTGCCGGCGGGGTCACGAAGTCGGGTCCGGATGGGTTGACGCCCCGGCAACAGCTCGTGGCAATCCGTGAGCGAATCATCGAACTCAACAGCGAGATCGATCATCTCTTCATGGCTGAAATCCGCCCGGGCCTCGCCGACGAAGGGATCGAGTTCGCGACGTACGACACGCTGGGACCTGATGACCGCCAGGATCTCGATACCGTGTTCGAGGAAGAGATCTTCCCCGTCCTGACCCCTCTTGCCGTCGATCCCACCCACCCGTTCCCGTTCATCTCCGATCTGTCACTCAATCTGGCGGTGCTGCTCGAGGATCACGACACCAAGAGTCGCCAGTTCGCACGGGTGAAGATCCCACCGAACGTGCCGCGCTTGATCCCATTGAAGGATGGACACCGCTTCGTCCCGATCGAACAGATCGTGAACAACCACCTCGGTCGCCTCTTCGGCGGTCTCGACGTCGTCGGCTCCACGACGTTCCGGGTCACCCGGAGCGCTGACATCGCTGTGGAAGAGGAAGAAGCCGACGATCTCCTCGAGGCGATGGAGAGCGTGCTCCGCTACCGGCAGCGCGCCGCCCGGGCGGTCCGACTTGAAGTTGAGACCGGCATCGAGGACAACGTCCTCGCTCTGCTACTCCAGGGTCTGCAGCTGACACACGGCGAGGTCTACACACGAGACGCGCCGCTCGGCCTCTCCGGCCTATGGAGTGTTTATGGCCTCGACCGTCCCGAATTGAAGGACCCGTCGTGGACGCCGACGACGCAGCCCCGGCTCGCCGAGAAGGGCGGCAGAACCGTCGACTTCTTCACGGAGTTACGCAAGGGAGACATCCTCGTCCACTTCCCGTACGAGTCGTTCGCAACGTCGACCGCGGCGTTCCTCGCCCAGGCTGCCGCCGATCCGGATGTCCTCGCCATCAAACAGACGCTCTATCGAACGTCCATCCCCGATGACCCGGCGATCGGCGGTGAAGAAGCCGTCGTCCGGACGCTGATCGAAGCCGCGGAGGCGGGCAAGCAGGTCGTGGTCCTCGTCGAGTTGAAAGCCCGCTTCGACGAGGCGGCGAACATCAACTGGGCAAAGATGCTCGAGTCGGCCGGCGTTCACGTCGTCTACGGCGTCCAGGGACTCAAGACCCACACGAAGACGCTGCTCGTGGTGCGGCGCGAGAAGGACGGCATCCGCCGCTACTCGCACGTGGGAACCGGGAACTTCAACCCGAACACGGCACGCATCTATGAGGACATCGGTCTGTACACGGCGGACGAGGACATCGGCGCCGACCTGTCGGAGCTGTTCAACCACCTCACCGGCTACGCCCGGCCCGCTTCCTACCGGAAGCTCGTCATCGCTCCTCACTTTCTCCGATCCAGGATCGTCGAACGCATCAGAGAGCAGGGAGCCCTCGGAGCAGAGGGTCGCATCTTGATGAAGGCGAACCACATCGTCGACACGGAAATCATCGACGAGCTGTATGCCGCATCGGGCGAAGGCTGTCGCATCGACTTGATCGTTCGTGGCAACTGCTCCGTGCGTGCCGGAGTCCCCGGCCTCTCGGAGACGATCACGCTTCGTTCGATCGTTGGACGATTCCTCGAGCACTCCCGCATCTACCGTTTCGGCCCCCCGGGTTCAACGGCCGTCTACTACATCGGTTCGGCCGACATGATGCAGCGGAACCTCAACAATCGGGTCGAGGCGTTGGTCCCGGTGACCGATCCTCGGCTGAAGTACCGGATCGAAGAGGTTCTCGAGGTCGAAATGGCCGACGACGTGCTCGCGTGGGAAGCCGCGCCCGACGGGAGTTGGACGAAGGTACCCACAGAGACCGGCGTCGACACACATCAGCAACTCCTCGATCTCGCTGCCGAACGCGCACGCGGAGAGGCGCCGTACCCGTCATGAGCCCCGAGCGGTTTCGAGCATCGATCAAAGCGGCCGGCGGGGTGCTGTATCGGCCGAACGAGGACGGTGAGCGCGAGTTCCTCCTCGTCCACCGTCCCCGCTACGACGACTGGTCGCTCCCCAAAGGCAAGCTCGACCGGAAGGAGGGCTTCCTCGAAGCCGGCCTTCGTGAGGTCCGCGAGGAGACGGGGATCCAGGCCAACTACCCCATTGAGATCGGATCGGTCGGCTACGAGACCGACGCCGGGAACCGCAAGGTGGTCCGTTGGTGGCTGATGGAAGCCGTCGGGGGCAAATTCCGTCCGAATAGTGAGGTCGATACCGTTGCCTGGCTCAATTTCCGCAAGGCCACCAAACGGCTCCAGTACACGAACGATCAGAAGGTGCTGCGACGCGCAAACGCGCTCGCCGACGATCCAACGTATGCGAAAATCTACCTCGTGCGACATGCCCAGGCGGGTGTGAAGGCACAGTGGAAGGGCAAGGATCACAAGCGGCCACTCGACCGACGCGGACGAAAGCAGGCGATCGACCTGGCCGTCCGATTCAAGGCGCATCCGATCACGAGTATCCTGACGTCGCCCTATCAGCGATGCCTCCAGACGGCGAAGCCTCTCGAGAACGCCATCCGGTTGACCGCAGAGACCGACCGTCGACTCAGCGTCGACGGGAGCGCCGGCGACGTCCTCAATCTCATACGCGAGCTCAAAGGCGAGGCCGTGGTCATCATCACCCACGGTGAAGTGATCAGCGCCGTCATGGGAAGCCTGGCCGCGGACGGTCTCGACCTCGACGGACCCATGGAGTGGAAGAAGGGTTCGGTCTGGGTCCTCGAAGCGAAGAAAGGCAAGATCCGCTCCGGCCGCTACGTACCGCCGAAGCGGTAACCCCCCTCACACGTCGCGTACCCAGGGTACGCGACGTCCTATTTGGCGCTGAGAGCCCACGGTACGCGAGCGTGCCGGAGCGGATCCATTCCGCGGGCCGGAGACCGTAAATGGGACGCCACGTACCCTGGGTACGCGGCGTTCTATTTGGCGCTGAGAGCCCGCGGAATGGGGTCAGACCCAGGTGGCGATCCATTTGGCTGTCGTCGCGACCACTTCTCCGAGGACCTCGTCGTTCGATTTCCCTGCCCGCTTTGGGACTTTGAAGGAGTGGTCGCCGTCGTCGACTACCTCCAGCGTGCCATCTGGGACCGATCGCGCTATCTCGGCAATCAGCGTTGGAGGTGAGAGCCGATCCCGAGTGCCGGCGAAGAACAGTTGGGGTGCTTCGATGGCCTGGAGATGATCGACGGGTCGCGGGTCGCCCTTCACCATAGGGACGAGCGGGTAGCCGAAGTAGACGAGTCCTGCGGCGGGCCATCCGTCATCTCCAGCGAGGTGAGACCCCACCCTGCCTCCCATCGACTTGCCGGCGAGCACCACCCGATCACACTCCTCCGCCATGGCATCGGCTGCCGCCCGGTGCACGGTGAGCAACATCGGCATCCGGTCGGGCGCCTTGCGGCCTGCCTCCGTGTACCGGTAGTTGAACGACATGACGAACAGGCCTGCATCTGCGAGACCGTCTCGAACCGCAACCATCCATGGGTGATCCTGACCGATACCGGCGCCGTGGGCGATCAGCACACCGACCGGTCCCGGCTCCCCGGCCGTGATACCCGTCACCGATCCGCCGTCATACGTGATGTCCATGGCACTAGTTTTGTCGACATGCGCATCGAGATTGCCGATTCCTTTGAAGAACTCGCCGTCGTCACCGCGGACATCCTCGCCGAGTTACTGAGCGATGGACCGAAAACATTCGGTCTCGCCGGCGGTTCGACGCCACGGGCCGCCTATCGCGAGTTGCGAACTAGGGACATCGCATGGGATCAGGTGACCTGCTGGCTCCCCGACGAACGGTGGGTCCCACCGGAGGATCCGGACGCGAACGCTCTCATGGCGCGGCGGGAACTACTCGATCACGTACCGGCGCGTTTTCTCGCTCCCGACACCACCCTTGAGGATCCGAACATCGCTGCCGAGGCATACGACCTGCTCCTCGCCGCAGAACTCGATCCGGTCCCCGATGTTGTGCTACTCGGCATGGGAGACGACGGCCACACCGCCTCGCTGTTCCCAGGTACCGAAGCCCTCGGCACAGAGCGGTCCGGTTACGTTGCGAACTGGGTTCCGGCATTCGACACATGGCGTCTGACGGCGACGGCATCATTGCTGAGCAGCGCAAGGCATCTCCTTTTCCTCGTCGCCGGGGCGTCGAAAGCCGACGTGCTGAGAAGGATCCTCGCGGAAGGAGAACCGTTCCCTGCGGGCCTGGTAGCGGAAGAGGCGGCAGAGGTGACGTGGCTGTTGGATCGCGGGGCAGCGGGGCGGCTGTAGAGCAGTAGAGCAGTAGCAGGTAGAGCAACAGACGTCCCGTTCTACTGATCTACTGATCTACTCATCACAGGCCGCCTGATCGGATTGCTTCGATCATGAACTGGCCTATTGGGGTGGTGGCTTCGAGTCGGTGAACTCTCTCGGTAACGAGGGACTCGATGGTTGTCTGGCTGCACTCGAGTTCGATGGCCCGGTCGTTGATCTTCGTCGCTTCATTCTCGAACTTCTCCACTGACGGGAGGTCACCTCCGGTGGCGTTGAGTTCCTCGACCGTCATGTCACCGACTTCCTCCTCGACGTCGTCGATGAGGTCCTGCATGAGATCAACGGTGACATCTGCGATGTCTTCACACGTCTCCGGTTCGCCACCGCCGCACGCGGACAGCACGAGGGCGAGCACGACTGCCAGGAGGATGAGGGTTCGTTTCAGCACGGCGCGGAGGCTAGCGCTGTATGGGGTATCCGGTGTATCAGACGGTGTCGATCGAATCGATGATGCCGGTGATGACGGCGCGGATCGGTCCGGTGGTCAGGCCGAAGATCTGGCGAGCCGAGTTGCCTTCGTCGATGATCAGCACCGTCTCTCCAACGCCGGCGCCGACCGTGTCGACGGCGATCGTGTACCCGTCGGGTTCACCGTCGACGTCGAGGATGTCGCAGATCATGAGTGCCCGTCCGTCGAAGAACGGATGGTTGATGGTCGAGACGACGTTCCCTGAAACCCTTCCGATCTTCATGTCATCACCTGATCGACGATTCCGACGATCGCGTGGTCGACCGGTACGAATCGAGGCTCGAGGGCTTCGGCAGCTTCTCGAGACGCGACGAAGTAGACGAGTTCCCCGGGGCCTGCCATATAGACGGCGTCGGCGGCGATCACGGGTCGTCCGACGGGTTCCTGCTGCTTGTTCAGCGGTTGTACAACGAGAAACTTGAAGCCTTCGAGGCCTTCAGACTTGACTGTCGCCACGACGGTCCCGGTGACTCTGCCCAGTTGCATCAGCGATCCCCTCGGTGACGGGCGAGTCGCTGGTTGAAACGAAGGTCCTCGGCGAGGTTCTGTCGCATCTCGTCGTGGATCTGGGCGATGATCACGTGCCGGATGAGGTGCCCGGTCGGTTCCAAGCGTTCGACAGCCGCTCCCACGGCCTCCTCCACCTCAGCGATGGGGCCCGTGAACACCGCATAGCCCTTCCCTCCGAGGCCGTCGGCCAGGCGGACCGCGGGCAACGACACAGCGGCGGCTTTGACACCGGCATCGGCGGCTTCGACAACACTGGCGACGGTGTTCGTCTCGACGATGCCGGTGGCATCACCGTCGAAGTCTGCCGCTTCGACCGATGACACGATCGCAGCGACCACGTCGTCATGAACGGCCGGAAGGAAGATCGAGTCGATCACCGAATCGGCGCCTGCATCGCGTCCGATCTCGAGCGCGATTTCGACGCTTGCCGTATCTCCGGTGACGAGAACCAGGTACCGGCCCGGGTGAACGGTTCCTGCATAGATCGAGGTGACCGGTGACGACTTCACCATGGCGTCACCGGTGAAGATGCCGACGGCGATCGAGTCGAACTCGACGATGGCGATCGATGGATCAGACAATGCGCATCGCTCCCACGACGGTCACCCGTCGGATGCGGGAGAACGTCCTGGGGCGGGTCAGGCCCTCACCCGTCGGACTGGCGATCGAGAAGGAACTGAAGCCCTCTCCCCCGTCACCGAGGCCGGAGATGTTCGGGCCGTTCGCCACCATGATCGAGCAGTTCATCTCTCGTGCCATGCGTGTGATGGTGTCGACGTTGGTGGAGTGAATCGAGGCGGTATGTCGGAATCCGTGTTCGGAACGTACGGCGAGGTCGATAGCCGCATCGACGTCCTTGACCCGGACGACGGGCATCACGGGCATCATCTGTTCCGTCCAAACGAGGTTGTGCCCGGCCGGCACCTCGGCGACGAGGAGGCGAACGTCTCGGTCGACGGACACGCCGATCTCAGAGAGAATGACGGCGGCGTCCTTTCCGATCCACGGCGGGTTGATGACACCCGGCTTCCCCTGTGGCCCCATCTCCTTGAAGATCACCCGTTCGAGTCGCTTGAGTTCGTGTTCCTTGAGTCGGTATGCACCGTGAGCAACCATCGACTGAACGAGACGGTCGGCGACGCTATCGACAACGATCGTGGTCTTCTCGTCGACGCAGACGATGTTGTTGTCGAACGAGGCGCCACGCACGATGTCGCGTCCCGCCTGATCGAAGTCTGCAGTCGGATCGACGACGGCCGGAGGGTTGCCGGGCCCCGCCGTGATGGCTTTCTTGGGCATCGCAAGCGCCTCGCGAACCACACCGGGTCCGCCAGTGACCAACAGAACCGGGACGTCGGGATGTCCCATCAGGCGCTTCGCCGATTCGAGCGTCGGCTCGGCGATGGCGGTGACGAGATCGGGGGGTCCTCCGGCGGCGACGATCGCCCGGTTGAGCACCTGGATGTTTTCGATCGACACGTCCTTCGCATGCGGGTGGACGTTGAAGGTCACGGCATTGCCGGCGGAGATCATCGCGATCGAGTTGTTGATCACGGTCGAGGTGGGGTTGGTAACAGGCGAGATCGATCCGATCACGCCGTACGGAGCGTACTCGGTGACCATCATGCCCGAGTCGCCGGTGACGGCCTGCGGTTCGAGGTCCTCTGGACCCGGGGTCCGCACCGTGACCAGTCTGTTCTTGAGGGTCTTGTCCTCGGCCCGTCCGAGACCGGTCTCCTCACGGGCCAGATACGCCAGCCGTTCACCGTCGGCGAGCATCTTTGAGCGCATCGCCTCAACGATGACCTTCCGCTTCTCGAGTCCCATCTCTCGATATGCAAGGAACGCCCGTCGGGCGGCGGCGACCGCTTCGTCGATCGTCACGTAGATGCCGTCGCCGAGCTTCGCCGAGAAGGCGGCGCTCTCCGCTGCAGCTCGCAGTGAGGGTCCCGTCCGGCTCCGACCTTCGACCGCTTCGACACGGCCGCTGACGCGCGCGATGATCTCAGCGATCTCCTGTTCGGTCAGCACCAGGGCCTCACTTCACGAACACCGTCTCGCCGTCGACCTCCCACGTATCGACGATCCCCATGATGACGGCATCACACGGTTTGTCCTTCGTGAGCTCTGTCTGGCGGGCGGAGCTGCCAGAGGCGTACATGACGACTTCTCCGACACCGGCTCCGACCGCGTCAACCGCAACGACGTACGCGTTCGTGTCGGTGTTGTCGACATCGATCTGACGAACGACGAGGAACGTCATCCCCTCCATGAGGGGCTCTTTGCGACTCGACACCAGTGTCCCGGTGACCCTTCCGAGCTGCATCTATGCCACCTCCTGAATGCGTGGAGCAGTCCGGATCAGCCGAGCTCTTCTGTGGCCTCGCCGGCCCGTCCGAGCGGGAGAATGAGATCGAGGTTGAGATGCGGGCGGGCGATGACGTGCGTCGAGATGACCTCGCCGACTTTCTCCGCACCGCGAATGCCGGCGTCGACTGCGGCCTTCACTGCGGCAACGTCTCCGCGAACGATCGCCGTCACGTAACCGCCACCGGTCTCCTCGTATGACACGAGTTCGACCTTCGCTGCCTTCACCATCGCGTCGGCCGATTCGACCATCGCGGCAAAGCTCCGGCACTCGATCATCCCTAGTGCGTCAGCCATTTCTTGCTCCTTCTCTGATTTCGATTGACTCTAGGCGTTCGTTGTTATCGGTGTGCGTAGCTGAGTAGCGGAGTACTTGCTACTTGCTACT
>JAMBLK010000141.1 GCA_023336855.1 Actinomycetes bacterium | reverse complement strand
GTCTGCTACCGGGCGCTCCGATACCTACCCGGACGGGACTCACACCCGCTGGCTTGGTCCAACTTCCAGGACGCAACATGAACAGCAGCCTACCGACTCAGAGAGGCGCGGCGGCTGCGAGAATCAGGGCACCCCTACTGCGAAACGAGAGGACTCCATGCCGTACCGCACCATCATCGAACCATTCCGTATCCACACCGTCCAGGCGATCGACCTGCCGACCATCGAAGAACGCGAGGCAGCCCTCGAACGCGCCGGCTTCAATCTCTTCGGGTTGCATGCCGACGAAGTGATCATCGACCTGCTGACCGACTCGGGCACCGGAGCGATGTCCTCCGAGCAATGGGCGGGGATGATGCGCGGCGACGAATCGTACGCGGGAAGCCGCAGCTTCTTCCGATTCGAGAAGGCGGTGAAGGATCTCACCGGTTTCACTGAGGTGATCCCCACCCATCAGGGTCGCGCGGCGGAGAAGATCCTCTTCTCGGTCATGGTCTCCGAGGGAGACGTTGTACCGAACAACACGCACTTCGACACCACGAGGGCAAACGTCGAATATCAGGGTGCCGAGGCGATCGATCTCGTCACCGCGTCCGAACCATCGGAGGTTCTTCCGTTCAAGGGCAACATGGACATCGCTGCCTTGCGAGCGTCCATCGATCAGGCGGGCGTCGATCGGGTGCCGCTCGTGATGATGACGATCACGAACAACTCCGGTGGAGGCCAACCCGTCTCGATGGAGAACCTGCGCGCCGTTCGGGCCGTCTGCGACGAGTACGGGATTCCGCTCTTCCTTGATGCGTGTCGCTTCGCCGAGAACGCCTGGTTCATCAAGATCCGCGAGGAGGGCTACGCCGATCGGACGCCCAAGGAGATCGCCCGCGAGATGTTCTCTCTTGCCGATGGTTGCACAGTCTCTGCGAAGAAGGACGGTTTGGTCAACATCGGCGGATTCCTCGCGATGAACGACCATGAGACATCACTACAGGCGAGGAATCTGCTCATCTTGACCGAAGGATTCCCCACGTACGGCGGTCTCGCCGGATACGACCTCGAGGCGCTCGCTCAGGGACTCGAAGAGGTTCTCGACGAGAACTACCTGCGCTACCGGATTCGTTCAACCGAGTATCTCGCAGACAAAGTCTCCGCCGCGGGTGTCCCGATCGTGCAGCCGGCGGGAGGCCACGCCATCTACATCGACGCGAAGGCGATGCTGCCGCACATCCCACCGCACGAGTATCCGGCACAGACGCTCGCCATCGAGCTCTATCGAAACGGTGGTGTCCGAGGGGTCGAGATCGGGACAGTAATGTTCGGCCGACCCGGAGTCGACGGTGCACCCGACGAGCCGGCAGCCATGGAGTTGGTGCGGCTCGCCATTCCGCGCCGAACGTATACGCAGAGCCACATCGACTACGTGGCCGAGGTCGTCATCGACGTTGCGGCCGGAGCATCCGAGATGGGCGGCTACCGGATTGTGGAACAGGCCCCCTGGCTGAGGCACTTCACGGCGACGTTCGAAGCAATCGCGAGGAGCAAGTAGGAAGAGACGAGCTGCCAGCCGCCAGCTACCAGCTCCGAGCGGGAACGGCAGTCTTCCCGGATACGGACTAAGGAGAAGCCTGACCCAATTCTCCGAATCTCTCGGAGACCTACTCGGTGTCCTTCGATCGTTTCCGCGTTGGGAGACGACGCTGCGCTGCAGCCCGGTCTTCGCCGTGGACATGCAATGAGCCGCCTCCGAGTTCGAGTCGCCGGGCGAGAGCGGTGCGGAATTTCTTCGTAACGACGGCGAATCCTGCCAATGGGATGACGGCTCCCTGGGCGAGGTGTTCCTTCTCTCCACCGTCGATCACTCTCGGCATCGGCGCCGCGAGTGGTTTCCCGAGTTCCTCCACGTCCTCGAGCGTTGTGATCACCCCATCGCCGTCGGGGAACAGCGTGAGCCTGATGTACCAGGGAAGTGTCTCCGCGTTCTCGTCGAAATCGAGAGCCATCTCGGCGATGCACTCGTACGGGATCCTGAACGCCCAGTCGCCGGTAGCGCTGCCGGCGACCAGATAGAGGGCCCGGTCCGACAGCAACCAGAAGAGAACGAACCCCTCCGACGTCCTCCGATCGAGACCCGCTGCAGATCGATCGAACGCCTCATCGTCGATGAGCAGCGGTCGCGCCTTGGCACGAGCCTCACTTCTGCCGAGGTTCAAAACCTGCTGTTTGAAAGCGTCGAGAAGTGCCATGTGAGAAGCGTAGCGGCCCGACCGAACCTCTCCGGTAGGGTGCAGGTCCCATGTCAGGCACCGAGGACGAACATCACGGGTCACAAGACGAGGGGGGAGTCGTGCGTCCTCCCGGCTCTGATGTGTCGTGGACTCGCGATGAGTGGGACCGCATGTGGCGCCCCTCCATGTGGCTCAAGAAATCCCCCGGCGAGCACGGAATTCATGCCTGGCACATCGTCGCGATCGTTGCCCTCACCGCGTACGCCAACGTCGTCGCGAATCGGATCCTCGATCCCTGGCTGCACATCCCCTTCAATCTCGGGATCCTGGGCGTTGCCGTAGCGATAGCCCGTCACACCGGTGCCGATGCCACAGATCTCGGCTACCGCAGGGACCGGATTCGCCGAGGGCTAACGGTTGGGGGCATCGTCATGGGAGTGATCGGCGTCGGGATCCTCATCGGCGTTGCTCTGCCGTTCACTCGCGAATTCTTCCGCGACGATCGCGTCATCGAGAGCACAACTGGAGCCATCCTGTTCGATGCTCTCATCCGGATACCGATCGCAACCGCCTTCTATGAAGAGACATTGTTCCGGGGGGTTCTCTTCGGCATGTTCGCTCGCCGTTGGGCCCCGCTCTGGGCCGGACTCGCCACGAGCCTCCTCTTCGGACTGTGGCACATCCTCCCGACGATCGACACGCTGGTCACCAATCCGGCCGGCGAGAGCATCGACAGCGTCGCGGAAGTCACGTTGGCCCTGGCCGGCACCGTGGCGGGGCTCACCCTCACCGGGTTCGCCTTCCTGTGGCTCAGGCTGCGGGCGAACAGCACCGTGGCTCCGGTGATGGCCCACATCGCGACGAATTCCTTTGCCCTTCTGGCGGCCTTGTTCGTCGTACGGGTTCTGGGCTGAGGAACCCGGCAGAGCGAGTTAGGACTCGTCGACCGGGATCACCGTCAACTCGGTGACGTCACACCGGATGTTCACGACGCGGCTCGACACGGTCTCGACGTTCCACTCGGCCGTCTCACCCGATGCGAGGGCCTCGATCGAGACTTCGAGATGCGAGAGCACGGCACCGGTACCCCTGCGCTTCAGATCGACACCGATGTCGTAGTCGAAGGTCTGGTCGAGGGCCGAGTCGTTCCGAATCGATCCACTCGCTCGCAGCATTCCGTCGTGGCGTTCGCACACGTCCATCGTCACACGTACGACCACGACCGTGCCGTCCTGGTGATATCGCGTGGTCGGTCCGATCCGAGGAGAGCGAACGACAACCGGTTCGGTCACCAGAACGTTGACCGACTCGAGAGCCTTCTCCGGAACGGTGACCAACGTCGGCACTACCTCGTCGATCGCTTCCGGATCGACGGCGCCGGCAGTGTCGGTTTCCGCCAGCAGGCCAAAGACCACGGCCACAAGCGCGACGATCGCGACGGCACCGGCCGCGATTGCACCCCACGTGATGTACTGCCAGTGCTCATCGGTGATCCGCGGCGGAGGCGATGAATCTGTCGCCGGACTGTCGTCTGGGATCAGCACCGGTTCACCGCATGAACTGCAGAACCGGGCGGCGGCATCCGGCAGATCAACCCCGCACGCGGCGCACTTCATCGAATCCATCTTCTTGATGTCGGCGGTTCGCACCTTGAGCTTGAAGGTGCTGTGCGAACCGCGGACTCGCATGAGAGGAAGCTTGACAGTTGGGCAACCCTGCGCGAGAGTTCTTGATGTCAGGTGGCCTTCGTGGTCACGGTGCCGAGCGAGGAGGGGTCAAAGGAATGATCCGGCGTACGCAGCCGAACACCACCCCAGCGGCCCTCGCGCGCGCCCGTTTCCGGTTCTGACCCGGTAGCAGCGTTCAAGCGAGGTAGCCGCCCACCGGGCGGCTTTTTCAATGGCCGCAACTGCCCATTCCTGACGACCCAGGACACGAAATGATCCCTGTACGAGCCTATTTCAACCTTCTCACCGACTACCTGAGACCCTTGCGGCCGCGGGTGGTTCTGCTCAGCTTCGTCCTCTTCGGCACCATCGGACTGCAGCTCGTCAATCCGCAACTCATCAAACGGTTCATCGATGGCGCCCTCGAAGGCCGCGGAGCAAGTGCGCTCATTCCGCTCGCGGTCACGTTCATGCTGGTTGCCTTGGCCCAACAGGCGCTGGCGATCTGGGCCACCTATCTGGCGGAGGACGTCGGCTGGACGGCAACGAACCACCTGCGTGCGAACCTGACCGAGCACGTGATCCATCTCGACATGGGGTTCCACAAAGGCCACTCGTCCGGTGAGCTCATCGAACGCATCGACGGCGACGTCACGGCACTGTCCAATTTCTTCTCCGCGATGATGATCAAGGTCGTCGGTAACGGAGCGCTGGTAGTCGGCGTCCTCGTGATGCTGTGGCTCGAGAGTTGGATCGTCGGTCTCAGCGTCACGATCTTCACCGTTCTCGCCCTCGTCGCCATGACCGGCCTCCACCGTGTAGCCGTCCCGCGATGGAAGGCGGTTCGGGCGTCTGCAGCTGAAGCATTCGGCTTCGTCGGTGAAGTCGTCGAAGGCACCGAGGACATCACGGCGAACGGCGCCGCCCCGTACATGGAGGAGCGCTTCAACACGATTCTGCGTCGGTGGCTCCCCCAGACGATCCGCGGGTGGATGGGATGGGCGTGGATGTGGAGCACGACGATCGTCCTCTACGGACTCTCGACCTCGATCGTCTTCATCCTCGGTTCGTGGCTCTTCGGAATCGGAACGCTGACGATCGGTTCCGTCTATCTGGTCTTCCACTACGTCGAGATGACCCGGCACCCGATGGAACAGATTCGGGCACAGATGGAAGACCTCCAGAAGGCGGGAGCAGCCATCTCTCGTGTGGATGAGTTGATGGAGACTCCGACGAAGCTCAGGGCCGAGGGTGATCAACCGATCAACGGTGGTGCCCTTCGCGTCGAGTTCGACGACGTCACGTTCTCGTACGCCGACGAGGATGGCGCCGAGATCGTCCTGCATGACGTCCACTTCGATATCGCCCCGGGTCGCGTTGTCGGACTGCTCGGCCGGACAGGCAGCGGGAAATCAACGATCGCTCGTCTCATCACCAGGCTCTACGAACCTCAGACGGGGACCGTGAGGCTCGGTGGCGTTGCCACCGGTGACGCCCGCGTCGCGGACTTCCGCAAACGTGTCGGCATGGTCACACAGGACGTCCAACTGTTCCGGGCATCGGTGCGCGACAACCTGACGTTCTTCAATGACGAGATCCCCGAAGAACGGATACTCGACGCCATCCACCGTCTCGAACTCGATCCGTGGCTCGCGTCGCTACCGGACGGCCTCGACACACTCCTCGAATCGGGGAGCGGTGGGCTGTCGGCGGGACAGGCTCAACTCCTCGCCTTCACGCGAATCTTCCTCGAGGACCCCGGCGTGGTCGTTCTCGATGAGGCATCGTCCCGTCTGGATCCTGCAACCGAGGCTCTCATCGAACGGGCCGTCGATCATCTCCTCGAGGGACGAACCGGCATCGTCATCGCCCACCGGCTTGGCACAGTCACCAGGGCCGATGACATCCTCATCCTCGACGACGGCCACGTCGTTGAATTCGGTGAAAGATCCACGCTCGCGGCCGACCCGGATTCGAGGTTCTCGGATCTCCTGGCGACCGGCATGGAGGAGGTGCTCGCATGACACTCCGCTCCCGAACGCCCATCTCCAGAGTCGTGCTGGCCCTCATCGGGAATCAGAAGTTGCGCTACTTCTCGAGTCTCTTGATGTGGATCACGATCTGGACGACACCGATCATCGTCGGTCTCCTCATCGCCGCCTTCTTCGACCAACTCACGGGAGAGACCGCCGGCTGGAACCTTCCCACGATCCTGGCTGTGCTCTGGGCTTACCTGGCCGCGCGTATCGGCGCCGTGTTCATCGCCATGCGCCTCCACTCGGACCTGCTCTTCCGTGCGGGTGCGGGGATGCGCGGTTCGATGCTCGCGTGGATCTTCTCGCTCCCGGGCGCACGCCCGGTCGACGAAACACCGGGAGAGGTCGTGTCGCGTTTCCGCGACGACGTCGATCACACGCTCGAGGCGTTTGACTTCACCGTCGACTTCATCGGGTCTACCGTGTCGGCGATCGTGGCGATCATCATCCTCTTCACGATCGACCCGACCATGACGCTCGTCGTGTTCGCGCCCGTGGCGATCGTCATCCTGGTCGTCAGTCGGACCGGTTCGACGATCCGCCGGTACCGAACCGCGGCTCGAGAATCGACGGAGGCGATCACCGGCTTCCTCGGTGAGACGCTCGGATCCGTCCAGTCGGTGAAGGTCGCCGGAGCAGAGGCAACAATGCTCAACCACTTCGACGAACTGAACGCCGTGAGACGCAAGATGATGGTCCGAGATCGCACATTCACGGCTGGCCTCGAAGCGGTATTCCACAACACCGTGAGTATCGGAACCGGCCTGATCCTGATTCTGGCTGCCGGCTCGATCTCCACGGATGGGTCGGCCGGCCTCACCGTCGGCGAGTTCAGCCTGTTCGTCTACTTGCTTGCCCTGGTCACGGACTCCGCCTACTTCGTGGGCCTGTTCATCGCCAGGGTCAAACAAGCGGGAGTGTCGGTGGAGCGAATCATCTCCTTGATGAGGGGAGCGACCTGGCGCGACCTCGCTACCAACCGCGATCTGTTCGCAGAGCCAGAGCCACACATTCAACCCGGGACACCGGAGATCACGGCAACGGAGTCCAACGGTGCCCCGCTGCTCTCTGTCCGTGGACTCGAGTACCGATACCCATCGTCGGGGATGGGGATCGAGTCGGTCGATCTTGAAGTTGAGTCGGGCGGGTTCGTCGTCGTCACAGGACGGATCGGCTCGGGCAAGACAACGCTCCTTCGCAGCGTGCTCGGCCTTCTCCCCCTCGACGGAGGAACGGTCATATGGAGAGGCGAGACCGTCACCGATCCCGCGTCCTTCATGAAGCCGCCGCGCACGGCCTACACACCTCAGGTGCCGCGCCTGTTCTCACTCACGCTCGAGGAGAACCTGACGCTCGGCGTCGATGCAAGCGATGAGGAAGTACTCGCTGCGATCCGTACGGCAACGATGGAACAGGACCTCGAAGCCATGAACGATGGCCTCGAAACGATGGTCGGTCCGCGGGGAGTCCGTCTATCCGGTGGACAGGTCCAGCGATCGGCGGCGGCCAGGATGCTGGTCCGCAGGCCCGATCTGCTCGTCTTCGATGATCTCTCGAGCGCCCTCGACGTCGAGACCGAGCAGATCCTGTGGGACCGCCTCTTCGCCGACGGTTCAGGAACAACGGCTCTCGTCGTCTCCCACCGCAAGCCCGCCCTCCAACGAGCCGACCTCGTCGTCGTCATGAAAGACGGGAGAATCGAAGCGCAAGGAACGGCGGAAGAGCTCCTGAAGACGAGTGAGGAATTCAGAAGGTTGTGGGCAAGAGAGAAGTAGATCAGTAGCGCAGTAGCAAGGAGAGCAGTACTGGGCTACTGATCTACT
>JAMBLK010000140.1 GCA_023336855.1 Actinomycetes bacterium | reverse complement strand
TCGTCGTCGATCGTCAGCATGCGCATCTTGTCGAGGATCATCCCCTTGCGCTCGAGCCGGGAGATGACCTCACCGACGAGACCGCGGCGTACGCCATCCGGCTTCACCATTACGAAAGTTGATTCAGTTGCCATGGGCCGGAAGGCTACCCGTCGTCGTCGGTTTCCGCCCAGGCGTCTTCGGTGTCCACCCATGGTTCGTCGTCTTCATCTTCAGCGTCATCTTCGACCACCGACTCGAAGCGCACGTGGACTCCAGATGGCCGGAACCCGGTCCCGATGAGGGACTCACGTGCTTCGCCCGCCACGTACAGCGAGCCCACGACAGCCACAGCGCCTTCAGGTCCGGCAGCAGCCATCGCTTCTGCCACGGCCGCTGGAACGTCTTCGACGACCGTCGCATCGCATCCCAACACGGGGCCCGCCGATGCCGCGACGACCGAGGCGTCGATCGCCCCCGGGTCGTCGGGTGAGGTCGCCCACAGGTGGCCGGTGAGACCCGTGAGTGGTTCGAAGATCTCGCCGGGCGATCGCTCTCCGCGCATGCCGGCGACGACGTGCCAATCGGCCTCTGGAAACTCGTCCCGGAGTGCAGATGCCAGGCCCTCGACGCCCTGCAGGTTATGTGCACCGTCGACAACGACGAGGGGGCGATGATGGACGACCTCGATGCGCCCGGGCTGCGTGGTCGCCGCCAGCGCATCTCGAAGAGCATCGATGTCGAGTGCACGCTCGAGGAACGTCTCGGCCGTCGCGATCGCCGTGGCCAGGTTGTCGATCTGGTGCCGTCCGTGGATCGGGAGATAGAGTTCCGTGTAGTCCGTGTAGATGCCGACGACATCGACCATCCATCCTCCGACTGCTCTCGTCTCGTCTGCGACCGAGAACGCATCTCCCGAGCGGTACCACTTGGCACCCATCTCGTCGACACGCGCTGTGATGGCGCCCTCCGCTGCCGGCGGGAGCGGACCGGTGACGACGATCCCTCCCTCTCCGATGATCGCCGCCTTCTCGGCTGCGATCTCAGCCACGGTCTCGCCGAGGTATTCAACGTGATCGAGTGCGATGCCGGTTACCACGGCGACTGCAGCATCGACGACGTTCGTAGCATCCCAACGGCCGCCCATACCTACTTCGATGATCGCAACGTCGAGCGCGATCTCTGCGAACAACGAGAAGGCGAGTGCCGCCGTGACTTCGAAGTACGTGATTCCGGTCTCGGCGCGGCGTTCATGTTCCTCGACAAACCAGGCGATGTCTGAGACGGCTTGGGTGAACGCATCGGACGTTATGGGAGCCCCATCGATCGAGAACCGCTCCTCGAGTCGATGCAGGTGCGGCGATGTGAACGTGCCGGTCCGGATTCCGTGTGCACCGAGGATGTCGGCGACGAGACGCGTGACTGTTGTCTTGCCGTTCGTTCCTGCGATGTGGATGATCGGGTAGCCGAACTGGGGATTGCCCATGAATTCGAGGACGCCGGCAATGCGCTCGAGGCCCGGCTTCACGCCTTGGCCGATCCGATCGTCGAGGAATGCTTCAGCGTCGACCCGGTCGGCGATTGTCGGGATGGGATCGGCCACGCTCTACCCCAACTCAGCGAGCTGTGTCTTGAGCTTGGCGATGCGCTCGTCCGCCGCAGCGACCTTCGCTTCCTCGCCGGCAACGACCTCCGCGGGGGCACGATCCCGGAAGTTCGGATTGGCGAGCTTGGCTCTCGACCGCTCGAGATCCGAATCACCGTCGGCGATCGACTTCGTCAAACGCTTCCTCTCGGCATCCACGTCGACGAGCCCCTCGAGCGGGATGAACGCCTCAATCGTCCCGGCGATGACCCGGCTCACAGCACCGTCGGTCGATGCCTCACCGTCCGTGACGGTGCACCCGGCGAGGGCTTGGAGATGCTCCGACCACCACGACTCGATCAGGTTGTCGGGATCATTCACCGTGATGTCGATGGGCGTCTTCGGGCTGATCTGGTGTTCCGAGCGGAATCGACGGAGCCTCACGATGAGGTCTTGCAGCGTCGCCATCCCCTCCGGGCCACTCGCATGTGGTGGCGTCGGCCACGAGGCGGTGATCAGGAGACTCCCATCACCCAGTTCACTCCAGAGTTCTTCGGTGAGATACGGGATGGCGGGGTGGAAAAGCTTGAGGAGGTCGCGCAGCACCACACCGAGCGTGGCCCGGGTAACGGGTGCCCGCGCATCATCGCGCAACGCCCCCTTTGCCATCTCGAGATACCAGTCGAACACCTCTGCCCAGGCAAAGTTGTAGAGGAGGCCGTAGGCATCGGAGAACCGATACTCGTCGAAGAGGCGATCGAATTCGGTCGTGACTTCGGCGAGTCGTTCGAGGATCCATGCATCCTCTGGACCGGGGTCGTCGGGATAGTCGCGGTCGACCGGGACGCCGGTGATCTCCATGTGCTCGACTGCGAATCGCAGGGCATTCCAGAGCTTATTCCCGAATCTGCGCGCGGCGTCCGTCCAGACTTCGTCGTACGGGACGTCGTGCCCCGGCGCTGCTGCCTGGATGAGGGAGAGACGGAGCGGGTCGGCGCCGTACCGCTCAACGAGTTCGAGGGGATCGAGTGCGTTGCCGGACGACTTCGACATCTTGCGACCGTCGGGAGTACGGATGAGTCCGTGGATCGAGATATCGGCGAACGGCTCCGTCCCCGTGGAGTAGAGGCCCATCATCATCATGCGCGCCACCCAGAAGTAGATGATGTCGAATCCGGTGACGAGCACCGTCGTCGGGTAGTACCTGGCTAGATCATCGGTCTGCTCCGGCCAGCCCATGGTCGAGAACGGCCAGAGTTGTGAGGAGAACCAGGTGTCGAGCACGTCCTCGTCCTGTGTGAGGGTCGTTCCTTCGCACGCCGGGCAGGCGACCGGTTCGTCTTCTGTGACGATCACTTCGTCGCAGTCGTCGCAGTACCAGGCGGGGATCGCATGACCCCACCACAGCTGTCGGCTGATGCACCAGTCGCGCAGGTTCTCCATCCAGTGGAAGTAGTTGTTCTCCCAGCGTTTGGGGATGAAGCGGGTGCGTCCCTCTTTGACCGATTCGATGGCGGGAATCGTGAGGGGTTTGACCTTGACGAACCACTGGAGCGAGAGCATCGGCTCCACGACCGTCCCACAACGCGAGCAGTGGCCGACCGAGTGGTGGTGGTCGTCGATGCGCTCCAGGAAGCCACGCTTCTTGAGTTCGTGCCGGACTGCTTCGCGGGCTTCGAATCGGTCTTGACCGGCGAATGGACCGCCGTGCTTGGTGATGCGTGCCTCGGTGTCGATGACCTGGATCGCTTCGAGGCCGTGGCGCTGCCCGATATCGAAGTCGAGCGGGTCGTGGGCGGGGGTGACCTTCACAGCACCGGTCCCGAACTCGAGTTCGACACCTTCGTCTGCCACCACAGGGATCTCACGGTCGAGGAGCGGGAGGCGGATCATGCGGCCGATGGCGTCGCGATAGCGGTCATCATCGGGGTGCACTGCGACGGCGGTGTCGCCGAGCATGGTCTCCGGCCGTGTCGTGGCGACGGTGATGAATCCGTCACCTTCTACGAACGGGTACTTGATGTGGGTCAATTCACCCACTTCATCTTCGTGCTCGACTTCGATCTCCGAAATGGCCGTATGACAGCGGGGGCACCAATTGATGATCCGGTTGCCCCGGTAGATCAGTCCCTCTTCGTACAGATTGACGAAGACCTTCCGGACCGCCTTGGACAGCCCTTCGTCGAACGTGAATCGCTCCCTCGTCCAGTCCGTCGAGAATCCCATCGTGCGCATCTGCTCGGTGATGCGGTTCCCCGATTCCGCCTTCCACGTCCAGACCTGCTCGATGAAGCGTTCCCTGCCCAGGTCGTGACGACTCATGCCCTCTTTAGCGAGTTCGCGTTCGACGACGTTCTGGGTGGCGATGCCGGCGTGGTCGGTCCCGGGGACCCAGAGCGCCGCGTAGCCCTGCATGCGCTTCCGGCGGATCAGGACGTCCTGGATCGAGAGGTCGAGGGCGTGGCCCATGTGCAGAACGCCGGTGACGTTCGGGGGCGGGATGACGATCGAATACGGCTCGCCATCGGGATTGATCTCAGGACGGAAGGCGCCGGCGTCTTCCCAGACGTCATACCAGCGCGATTCGACAGCGCTTGGATCGTACGTTGCCTTCATCATGCCCCTCGGTCATCGGTTCGGACGGCGAATGACCCATGATACAGGGGCGATGGCCCATCAATGGAAGAAGCCGGGGATTCTGTGATCCCCGGCCTCTCTCCACCATTGCCCCTGCTCGCCCGAACCGAGAGCTTGCTTCCTACCGCCTGTGATGCAAGATACGACCACTCTCGGTATCCGTCGAGACACAAAGTCTGCCGGTTCGAGTGACTAGTCACCCGCGGAACGGAGCCGAGCCGGGCCCGGTCACCGTCGTTTGTGCTTACGTTCACAACAGTTGTGTATGTAGACACACACGATCGAGGCACCGCTCGCTGCCGCTACCGTGGACTGGAGACCCAACGGAGGACACTGATGACCGTACGCATCAACGCAGACCTGCTGATCCCCGGGCGGGGCCAACCCGTTGAGAACGGGACGGTGATCATGGAAGGGAGGATGATCGCTTTCTCCGGGCCGTCATCTGACGCTCCCCCAACTCCCGACGTCATGGCAACCGAAGTGCCCGTCGCCATGCCCGGTCTGTGGGACTCCCACATCCACTTCATCGGTCTCACGACAACCGACATGCATGACACGCTGCACACCACGATCGCGGAGATGGCCGTCCGGGCGGCGGCCGATGCCGCCGATACGCTGGATGGAGGTGTCACGAGTGCTCGCGAAGTCGGTGGCTTTGGACTCGACTTCGCATCGGCGATCAACGACGGCAGCGTCCGGGGTCCCAACATCTACGGTGCCGGGCGGATCCTCTCGACGACGGCCGGACACGCAGACGGACACTCATTCGACCTCGACTTCATCGAGAGCTCTGAGCGGTGGCTCGGCGAGATCTGTGACGGCGTCCCCTCGTGCCTCAAGGCGGTCCGCAAGCAGCTCCGCAAGAACGCCAAGGTCATCAAGATCTGCGCCTCGGGCGGTGTCATGTCTGAGATCGATCACCCGATCCATCAGCAGTTCTCGAACGAAGAACTCCGGGCGATCGTGGAAGAGGCGGGGAGGGCCGAGCGCTACGTGGCCGCCCACACCCACGGACTCCCCGGGATCAAAGCCGCTATCGAAGCTGGGTGCCAGACCATCGAGCACGGGTCATATCTCGACGAGGAGACGGCAGCACTCATGGCAGAGCGCGGCACGATCTACGTGCCGACCCGGTTCATCGTGGACCAACTCCTTCAGATGGAGGCGTCACTCCCCCGCTACGCCTATGAGAAGGGCGTGATGGTCGCCGACCACCACTCCCAGGCCATGAAGATCGCCATCGCGAACGGGGTCACGATCGCCATGGGGACGGACATCTTCACCCCGGGGTCGTACGGGCAGAACGGCGCCGAAGTTCGTTTCCTCCAGAATGCCGGGATGACGGCTCTCGAAGCCATCGAGGCATCGACGGCGAACGGGCCGCTGACACTCGGACCCCAGGCGCCGAGGTCGGGCCAGTTGAGAGAGGGCTACGACGCCGACGTGATCGCCCTCGATTTCAACCCCCTCGAAGACAACGGTCCGTGGGGAGATCCAGACCGTGTCACACATGTCTGGAAGTCGGGAAGAAGAGAGAAGTAGAGCAGTAGAGCAGTAGCAAGTAGAGCAGCTCTGATCTACTGATCTACTGATCTACTCGTCTCCAAACGTCAACTGCGAGTCGGTTGAACGCAACGGTCTGCGCTTGCGAACGCTCTTGCGTCGCGGTACTCCGTCGGCGAAGAGGGGTTCTTGGACCAGGGCCGCCAGGCGTTCTGCGATCGGCCACCAGTCGTAGCCGTCTCCGATCCCGGATGCCGGGATGTCGATGAGGCGTCCTCCCTCGATGAGATCTTCGAGATGGTCGTCGAGGATCTGTTCGATCTCCACCCGGAACTCATCCGACGTGGATCGCACGCCATCCGATGACAGATCGACGTCGGGGTGGAGGCGGATGACGAGGTCGTAGGTCTTTGACCACTCCTCCACCATCGGTGCAACGGCGAATCGATCTTCACCGCCGCATGCCCGTAGGTAGTAGGCGTAGTTGTCCATCACGCCTCGATCGAGAACGAGGACCTCGGCCTTCGGCGCAAGGGTGAGCTCCTGGCGGATCTGGGAAACAAGCACCCAGAGTTGTGCCTCTCCCGTGGCTCCCTCATTGATACCGAGAGGGTTGTCTCTCACAACCTCCCGGCCGTATTCGACTGAGCGACCGGCCCGTTGCATGGCGTTGGCGAACCCGTGGGCCGCGGTGGTTTTGCGTATGCCGTGAGAACCGATGAACGCCACCTTGGCGTTCCGTTGCCAGCGTCCCATTTCGCCCGACTCAGGCCGAGCGTTCTTCGGGCATGTCGGTCGAAGCAAGTTCGGTGATGGGAACCAACGTCGGGTTCACCCGTTCCCGGACGACCTGCTCGTCGATGACGACCTGCGCGATATCTGATCTGGCAGGAAGCTCGTACATCGTGTCGAGCAGAACCTCTTCCATGATCGCCCGAAGGCCGCGAGCACCGGTGCCCCTGTTCATCGCCTGTTCGGCGATCGCGCGCAACGCTTCGTCGGTGACGAGGAGTTCGACACCATCCATCTCGAAGAACTTCTCGTACTGCTTGACGAGGGCGTTCTTCGGCTGCGTCAGTACGTGAACGAGGTCCTCGATATCAAGGTCGTCAACGGTGGCGATGACCGGGAGGCGTCCGATGAACTCAGGGATGAGGCCGTAGCCGAGCAGGTCTTCCGGGAGCACCTCGCTGAGCAACTCGGCAGGCCTGCGGCCGTCAACCGCGTGGACCTCGGCGCCGAATCCGACGGAGCTGTTGCCGATCCGCTTCTGGATGACTTCCTCGAGGCCGGCGAATGCCCCGCCGCAGAGGAACAGCATGTTGGTGGTGTCGATCTGGAGGAACTCCTGGTGCGGATGCTTCCGTCCGCCCTGCGGCGGCACGGAGGCTTGCGTTCCTTCGAGGATCTTCAACAGAGCCTGCTGGACACCTTCACCGGAGACATCACGAGTGATCGACGGATTCTCAGCCTTGCGGGCGACCTTGTCGATCTCGTCGATGTAGATGATCCCGGTCTCGGCACGCTTGATGTCGAAGTCGGCGGCCTGAATCAGTTTGAGGAGGATGTTCTCGACGTCCTCGCCCACGTAGCCGGCCTCGGTGAGCGCTGTGGCGTCGGCGATGGCGAACGGGACGTTCAAGAGGCGGGCCAGGGTCTGGGCCATGAGCGTCTTGCCGGTCCCCGTGGGGCCGACCATCAGGATATTGGACTTCTGGAGTTCGACGTCCTCGTCGGTCATCCTCTGCCCGGCGCGCACCCGCTTGTAGTGGTTGTAGACGGCCACGGCCAGGATCTTCTTCGCCTTGTCCTGACCGATGACGTACTGAGCGAGGAAATCGAAGATCTCGTGAGGCTTCGGAAGCTCCGAGAAGGACACCTCCTCGGTCTCGGTGAGTTCCTCGTCGATGATCTCGTTGCAGAGGTCGACGCACTCGTCACAGATGTAGACGCCGGGCCCGGCGATGAGCTTCTTGACCTGCTTCTGCGACTTGCCACAGAAACTGCACTTGAGGAGTTCGGCTCCCTCGTATTTGGCCACGTGTGGCCCTCCCTACCCTTCGACGGCTTCGAGCGTGCGGCTTCTCAGCACCGCGTCGATAGCACCGTACTCGACAGCTTCCTCCGCGCTGAGCCAGAAGTCTCTGTCCGTGTCGTTCGAGATCGTCTCGAGGGGGCGCCCGGTGTGAAGGGAGAGGATCTCGTTGATCTCTTCGCGTGTCTTCAGGATCTCCTTGGCGTGGATCTCGATGTCGGTTGCTTGGCCTCCGACTCCCGACACGTGGGGCTGGTGCACCATCACGCGCGAGTGAGGGAGGGCGAACCGCTTGCCCTTCTTGCCTCCGGCGAGCAGCACGGCGGCTGCCGATGCTGCGAGACCCATGCAGTAGGTAGCCACATCCGGCTTGATGAACTGCATCGTGTCGTAGATCGCCATCAGGGCGTAGGTGGAGCCTCCGGGTGAGTTGATGTAGAGGGCGATGTCCTTGTCAGGATCCTCGCCTTCGAGGTGTAGCAACTGCGCCATGATGATGTTGGCGACTCCGTCATCGATCGGAGTCCCGAGGAAGACGATGCGGTCCTTGAGAAGCCGGCTGTAAATGTCGAATGCCCGCTCGCCTCTGGGGGTCTGTTCTACAACGGTGGGAACTAGGTAGCTCATCTCACTCCTCGATTTCTGGGGACGATTCTTCGCCCTGGCCATCGTCCCCGTTGGTGTCATCGTCGTCTTCTTCGTCGACCGCAACCGGAGTCAGGTCGATCGTGTTCCCTTCGGCATCGACAGCGACCGCCGCATCGGCGATCCGGTCGTGCGCCTTCCGTCTGAGGATATCACCGGTGAGTGACTCAACTTGACCACTCTCCTCCAACATCTTCTCCAATTCATCCACGTCCATTTCCGAACCGGCGGCAATCGACTCGAGCGCCTCGCGGAAGTCCTCGTCGGTCACTTCGATGTCTTCGATTGCGATGATGCTGTCGAGTACGACTCGCGTGGCAAGCGCAGACGTCGCCTGGACTTTGACGTCTTCGACGAATCCGACCTGATCCCGTCCGATGATCCGCAGGTAGTCCTCGAATCCGATCTTGTCGGACTCGAGACGAGCGAGGAGGTTGCGGACTCGTGCTTCTGCCTCGGCGTCGACGAGCGCCTGCGGCAGTTCGAGGTCGACGTCGGCGACAAGCTGTTCCACGGCCTGCTCCTGGAACGCTGTGCGAGCGGCCTCGACTTTGTAGCCCCGGAGATTCTTGTCGATCATCTCGAGGAGTTCGTCGGCCGTCTCGAATTCTGTGACGTCCGACACGAATTCATCGGTGAGTTCGGGGAGTTGCTTCGCCTTGACCTCTTTGACGAGGGCTCGCAGCGTGACGTCCTGATCACCGTCGCTGGTGAACCCGTCCGGCAGCGTGCCTTCGCCTTCCACGATATCGCCGACACCGGCACCGGCGAGAATCTCGTCGAGACCAGGGAAGAACGATCGCGAGCCGATCTCATACAGAAGGTCGTTCGCCGCTGCCTGCTCGATCTCCACGCCGTCGGCGAGAGCCGAGACATCGATAGTCACGAAGTCGCCCTCCTCCGCTGCGCGGTCGACGTCTTCGAGGTCGGCGAACTGGTTTCGGAGTGCGTCGAGTTGGTGATCGACCTCCTCTTGCGAAACGACCGGGGGTTCGATCTCGATCGTACGTCCGTCGAAATCCGGAATTGCGTCGAGCACCGGCCACAGAGTGACCAGAACGTCCACTTCGACGCCGCCTTCTTCACGATCCCTGATGTCGGAGACCGATGGGATCGTCGCAGGGTCGAGCCCGCTTTCGTCGATCGCTGCGTTCACCGTCTGGGGGATGGCTTCCTCGATCGCCTCCGATCGGAGATGGTCCGCACCGACCATCCGTTCGACGATCGCCCGGGGCGCCTTGCCCGGACGGAAGCCCTTGATCTTCATCTCCCCGGAGAGTTTGCGTGCCGCCTTCGTCTTTGCAGCTTCGAGTTCGGACTCTTCGAGCTGGATCGTCAGGGTCCGCTCGAAGCGGCCCGTCTCGCTGACCTCAGTGTGCACTATCTCTCCATCGTTAGTGGGGGAAGGACGAATTGGGGTGGCCGACGGGGTTCGAACCCGCGACCTCCTGGACCACAACCAGGCGCTCTACCAGGCTGAGCTACGGCCACCATGCTCGCGACGTGCGGTTGTCGCATCTCGCTTGCGGTCACTAATCGTAGCGATGCGCATGGGCAACAATGCGCACCCCCGGCACGACTCGAACGTGCAACCTGCGGATTAGAAGTCC
>JAMBLK010000139.1 GCA_023336855.1 Actinomycetes bacterium | reverse complement strand
CTTCTTTTCCCGTTCGAAGAGCGGAGTGCTGGTCAGCCGAATGACATCCGACATCGAATCGCTGCAGGAGTTCGCGGGCGATGGTGCGGTGATGGCTCTGACGAACGCCCTGACGGTCATCGGTGTCGCCGTGGCAATGGTGCTGGTCGACTGGCAGATGGCGGTCGCCACCTTCCTCGTCATCGGTGTGCTGATCGGCGTGTCGGTCGTGTTCCAACGACAGGCCTCGAAGGCATACGGGCAGGTTCGTGAGCGTATCGGTCGGGTTCTCGCCGGCTTGCAGGAGGGGATCGCAGGCGTCCGGGTCGTGCAGGCATTCACTCAGGAACAGGTTCAGGCCACCACGTTCGGCAGGGTCAACGAAGACCACTACCGGGCCAACATGAAGGCTGCGACG
Organism: Actinomycetes bacterium; assembly: GCA_023336855.1. Lineage (GTDB taxonomy): Bacteria > Actinomycetota > Acidimicrobiia > Spongiisociales > UBA5794 > JAHEEL01. The sequence continues at coordinate 2,671 of JAMBLK010000139.1, read as the reverse complement.
GCGATCTCTTGGTACTTCCCGTCCGTCGGGTTCCTCCGCGTGGTGGCCCTCGGAGCGGTTCTGGTCATCGGCGGCACCCGGGCTATCAACGGGTCGATGACGTTCGGAACGCTCGTCGTCTTCCTGCTCTATCTCGACTGGTTCTTCCAACCGATTGTGAACCTGGCGAACGTCTACAACCTTCTCCAAGCGGCGGTCGCTGCGCTTGCGAAACTGTTCGACCTTCTCGATGTGAAGGCCGACATCATCGAGCGTCCCGGTGCCTACGATCTCGAGACCCCGGTTGCCGGTGCCGTCACCCTTCGGGACGTCACCTTCGGGTACGAGGACGGCACCGAGGTGCTTTGCCAGATCGACCTCGACATCCCGGCAGGGCAGCGCCTCGCCGTGGTGGGGGAGACCGGTGCCGGCAAGTCGACGATCGCAAAGCTGGTCCTCCGCTTCTACGACCCCCAGCAGGGAGACGTCGAGATCGATGGATCGAACCTGCGCGACCTCACCATGGGTTCACGAACCGACGCCATCGCTCTGATTCCCCAGGACGGGTTCCTCTTCAACGGGACGCTGAGAGACAACCTGAAGTACGGGGCACCGGATGCCACGGACAAGGACGTGTGGAACGTGCTGCGAGCGATGGGGATCGACGGCTGGGTTCGGGAGCTTCCCGAGGATCTTGACACCGAGGTCCGGGAGCGAGGAAGCCGATTCTCTGCAGGAGAGAGACAACTGGTAGCGCTCGGGAGAGCGTTCCTCGACGATCCAGCGGTCATCGTGCTCGATGAGGCGACGTCGAACCTCGACCCCGAGACCGAGTTGGAAGTCGAGGGAGCGCTCCGGGTGCTTCTCGCCGGTCGAACCGCCATCGTGATCGCCCACCGTCTCCGTTCGGCGGAGCGGGCCGATCGTGTCATCATGATCGCCGACGGCCGGATCATCGCCGACGGTCACCACAGAGATCTCGTCGAGTCGAGTCCGGAATTCGGTCGTCTCGTTGAAGTGTGGGAGAGAGGAATGGCATGAACCGGGAGTATCTCAGCGAGTTCGATGAGAGGGATGGCTATCTCAACTTCGCGTCCGTAGGCCCTCCCTCCCTGTCGGCGAGAGCCGTCGCCGGTGAACTCCTCGATGAGGTGGCGTTGGGAGATCAATCCGCCATTCAGATCGTCGGACCGGCATATCAGAAGGCGCGCGGTGAGATCGCCGATGCGCTCGGCGTCGAAGACGGGATGGCCACCTCGGTGCCTTCGACGAGTGCCGGGATCATGCAGATTGCCTTCGGCCTCATCGGATCCGGCGGGAACGTCGTCGTGCCCGCTTCCGAGTTCCCTGCGAACCGGTACCCGTGGCTCCGGGCGGAGTCGGTCGGTGGCCCAGAAGTCCGAGCGGTCGAGATCGCCGACGGACGTGTCGACCCCGACGCTCTCGTCGACGCGATCGATGGCGATACCCGCCTCGTTGCGGTGAGTCTCGTCGACTACATGACGGGTTTCAGGGTTGATGTCGATGCGATCGCCGAGATGGCCGGCGACGCGCTCGTGCTCGTCGACGGGATCCAGGGTCTCGGTGCGGTCGAGGCCGGTCTCGGCAGCGCAGACATCTTCGTCGCAGGTGGGCAGAAGTGGCTCAGGGCGGGCTTCTCCGCCGGCGTCATGGCGGTGGCTCCTCGAGTCTTCGACCGGCTCGAACCCACGCTGACCGGGTGGTGGGGCGTCGAGGACGGCTATACGTTCGAGGTTCCCCCGCCTCACCCGGCGCCGGCAACCGCTGATCGGTTCCTGGAGGGTTCACCGAATCTTCCGGGTGCCGTCGCTGCTGCTGCCGCCCTGGGCGTCGTTGATGTCGGCGGCATCAACGAGGTCGAAGCTGCGGTGCTTGAGCGTTCCGGAGCGGTCCTCGATCTGGTCCGGTCGCTCGATGCCGAGGTGATCGCGCCATGGCGATCGGATCGTGAACGGGCCGGAATCGTTACGTTCCGGCTCCCGGGTCTCCCGGCCACCGAAGCGGTTGATTCTCTCGCCTCGGCGGGGTTCGTGGTGTCGGAGAGGAACGGTTGGATCCGTGTATCGCCGCATGCAACGACACCGATGCGTGTCATCGAGGCGTTCGGTATGGCACTGCGGGATCAGGTTCGGAAGGCCTGACCGGCGGCGACGAAGCCGCCTCCTGACCGCCAGACGTCGTCAATTTCCCAGTGGGTTGCTTCGAGAATGTCGACGGTCGGTTGGTTGAGCCTGCATCCACCCGACACCTTCCCCCAGATCGGGTTGATGCGATCCTGCCATCGGGCGGTCCGGACGTTCGGTGAGCGGACATGTTCGAGGAAACGGAGCATCCCCCCTGATCGGACGACACGATGAGCCTCGTCGAGTGCACGAACCGGCTCGGGGATCGTGCAGAGAGCGAAGGTGATGATCGCTGCGTCGAAGACACCATCGGAGAACGGGAGGTTGTGGGCGTCTCCGCGGTACAGGAACAGCGGAACGGGAGAGTCGGTTGCTTTCTCGATCAGTCGTTCAACCATGTGCTGATCAGGTTCGAGGGCATGAACCTCATCTGCCGTGGTGGGGTACAGCGGAACGTTGAGGCCCGTACCCGCTCCGATCTCGACGACCCGACCGGTGAGCCCATCCATCAGGCGCCGACGCTGCTCGCGCACCCCCAAGCGCTCGGT
>JAMBLK010000138.1 GCA_023336855.1 Actinomycetes bacterium | reverse complement strand
TGATGATCGCCATGCGACCGAACATCGTGTCCCACGGCTCACGCTGGATCATTGCTCCCAGGGCGCGAGCCGTTTCGACGGCCGCATCGGTTCCGTCGACCGTGAACCAGACGAACCAGTGCGCCGGGACCTCGTCGGGCAGGATCCCGGTGACGTCGTAGATCCCACCGTTGAGTCGATCACCGACGCTGACGACCGTGTAGACGAAACCGTCATGGTCCTGGGTCTCGACGCCCCAACCGAGGAGTTCCGTGTAGAACGCCTTGGCGGCCTCGACATCACGGCATCCGAGTTCGTTCCACGACATGGCGCCGGGTACGTTGAACACGCCCGCACCCTGGTGTTGTCCCGCCTCCCAGAAGCCGATCGCTGCACCGACCGGATCGATGGCGAAGAACATCTTCCCTGCGTCGGGGATCTCCATCGGTTCCATCAGGAGCGTCGCTCCCAGTTCCTTCGCTCTCGCTGCGACGTCGTCGGCATCGTCAACGATGATGTACGACGACCACACGGGCGGCTGACCTGCCTCGATGTCCTCCTGACGGAGCTCACCCATACCGGCGATCATCTGACCGTTGAGAGCGAACATCGTGTACGGCATTGACTCGCCTGCAGGTGAATCGATGGCCTCCCATCCGAACAAGCCTGTGTAGAACTCCTTCGCCTGTGCCGTGTCGGGGACCGCAACATCGGCCCATCCGAAGAATCCGTTTGGGTAGCCCATCCGTATCTCCTCTTCCCGCGGCAGCGCCGCTATCTATCAACAACCATACGGAACGCCGGTTGCAGAGGCCAGGGGTTCGTAGGCCTTTCCTGGCTGCGGCGGTACCGTACGGGGACGCATGACTGCCCGACCTCATTTTCGCACGGCGATTCTCGGCCTCGCCGCGATGGCGATGGTTGGCTCTGTCTTGTTCGTCGACGCTTCGGCAGCAGATGCCGCTTCGGCGGGAACGGTCGACGTCTGCCGGTCTTATCCGTCGTTCACCGAGGTGACACACGGGGTACTCACCCCGGGGCTGATGCCGGATGCGGACGCGGCGATCATCGTCGGAGACCCGGATGCCGAGAAATACCCCATGGTCGTCGCTCGGTACCCCGACGAAACAGGGCTCTGGGCTTCATCGGGAACCCGGGGCGTTGAACTGGCGGTTGCCGCTGCAGAGACCAACACACCGACCGGCTCCCTCATTGGACTGGCACCGGTGCGTCACGACCGCGAAGTGTCCGACTCCATCGTGCGGATCTACTGTGGACTCCTAGGTCGGGAAGCCGACGCCCTCGATATCGAGTACTGGACGCGGCGCTACTGGAACGGACTTCCGCTGAGTTCGATCGCGGAAGCCTTCACGATGAGCAACGAGTTCGTCGATCGATTCGGAGATCCCACCGACGAGGCTCTTGTCACGATCCTGTACCAATCGGTGCTGGGTCGTGAACCCGGTGAGAGGGGAGTGGAGCCCTTCGTCGAGATGCTCCGATCCGGTGAGATGAGCCGGGGAAGCCTCGTTGTGGCCTTCACCGAATCGCCGGAATTCGTAGCCACAACCGGCACCGTTGCGCCCGAGAAACCGACATTGCCGTACCCGGCCGTCGGATCAGGACGCAGGGTCATTTACGCGAACAGAGAGGCTCGTGTCTGGTTCGTCGAAGCCACGGGCGAGCTGGCCAAGACCCACCAGGTGTCGGGTCGGCGAGGCGTGCCGGTTCCAGATCGCTACACCGTCTACTCGAAGTCGCGATATGCATGGGCTCCCTACGACAACGTCACGATGGAGTACATGGTTCGGTTCGCCAGGGAAGAATGGCCGTACGGATTCCACTCGATCCCGATCCATGAAGACAAGTCGCCGTTCCAGACGAAGGAGCAGCTCGGCACGTTGCGCTCCGGCGGTTGTGTGCGCCAGGACTTCGACGACGCCGAGTGGACATTCGGATGGACCGACGTCGGCACAAGAGTGATCATGATTCCGTAGGGCGCCTTCGGCGCCGTACGGAGTACCGAGTA
>JAMBLK010000137.1 GCA_023336855.1 Actinomycetes bacterium | reverse complement strand
TGTTCGTCGAGTGGCTCACGTCGATCGAGACCCAGGAGAAGATCGAGACGTTCGGGGTCGATTCATTCGGTCAGCCGCTGTTCTACCCGGACTCCGAGGCGTGGCGGAACCGGTGATCTGCGCGACAGCCCCATGCGACGGAAGCGTGACCTGACCGATGGGGATCCTCGGCCGCGCATTCGCCGACGCACTGGGACTTCTATGGAACATGGACCCGGCGCTGGTCGAGACCGTCATCCTCACCCTGCAGGTCACGCTGGTGGCTCTCGTGATCGCCCTCGCAGTCGGGATTCCGATCGGTGCAGCGATCGGCCTGACCCGACACCTCCCGGGTCGCTGGCTGATTGTGCCGCTGATCTACACGGGCATGGGCCTCCCCCCGGTTACGGTCGGACTCTTCGCCTATCTCGTACTCTCGAATCAGGGTCCGCTCGGCAGCCTCGGTTGGCTCTTCACACCCGCCGGCATGATCGTCGCGCAGACGATCATCGCCTTCCCTCTTGTCGTTGGTCTCACGATGGCTGCAGTGCAGGGTGTCGATCCGAACCTGCCGGTCCAAATGCTCTCCCTCGGCGCCACCAAGCGCCAGGTCGCCACGGTGACGCTGCTGGAAGCGCGTGTCGGCGTCACCGCAGCGGTCGTCGCCGCGTATGGAGCCATCATCTCGGAGGTGGGTGCCGTGATGCTCGTCGGCGGCAACATCGAGGGGGAGACTCGCGTACTCACGACTGCCATCGTCCTGGAGACCCGACGAGGTAACTTCGCTCTGGCCATGGCCCTCGGGATCATCCTGCTGGGACTTGCCTTCCTCACGAACTTCGCGTTCCACCGCCTCCAGGTCCACCAGGGGGCCAGATGACGGCCGCCTACGAACTCGCCGATGTCCGGCACTGCTACGGGGACCGCTGTGTCGTCGACATCCCCGTCCTCGAAGTTCGCAACGGCGAGATCCTTGGACTTGTTGGGCCGAGCGGAGCGGGGAAGAGCACCCTGTTGCGACTCCTCGACTTCCTCGAAACCCCGACACAGGGACGTATCACGTACGCCAGCACGGAGATCGATGGTGACGCCTCGCTCGCCAACCGGCGGGACGTAACGACGGTGTTCCAACGCCCCATGCTTCTGAAGCGGACTGTCGCAGCCAACGTCCGTATCGGACTGAAGCTCCGTGGTCTCGACACCAAGGACAGCAGCACCGAGCGGTGGCTCGACCGCCTTGGTCTGACCGACCTTGCCGACGCTCCCGCCCGAACCCTCTCGGCGGGTGAGGCACAGCGAGTTGCCCTCGCCAGAGCACTCGTCGTCGAACCGTCGGTACTCCTGCTCGATGAGCCCACCGGCAATCTCGATCCGTACAACGTCGGCCTCCTCGAGGAGATCGTCCGTTCCGAGAACGCCGAAAGGGGAACGACGATCGTCGTTGTCACCCATGACGTATTCCAGGCGCGGCGATTGGCCGACAGAACCGGCTTGATGGTCTCCGGGCGGATGGTCGAACTCACCGACACCGAAGCGTTCTTCTCCGCTCCACAGCAGCCACAGACGGCCGCGTTCGTACGAGGCGATCTGCTCATCTGAGTTCGATCTCGAGAGCGCACGGTCAATAGGATGCGGGGCGCCCGAATCATCCACAGTCGAGGACGGAGTCCCTTCATGAGCATGGTCGACAATCCAGGGTTCGCCGAGGCCCTCGACCGACACTTCCCGGGTGCGGTTCTCGGAGGAGAGTTCATCGCTGAGACGGCTTCACGCTTGAGCGATGAGGGCTTTGCGAAGGACAACACCATCGCATGTGTGGCGCTGTGTCGTGACGAAGTCACTCGCCCTCTCTTCACCGACGTCGAACGTGTCTGGGGTCCTGCGTTCAGCTTCGCCGGTCTCGCCGGCATGGTGACGGCGGGCCGCACGGGACTCGCGGCCGCTATCCACCACGCTCCGATCGACGACGGTCGCCGGCGTTTCGTCATCTACGCGATGGCGCACATCGGCATCGACGCCGCAGGAGCGACCGGCTGGGTTGATCGCCCGGGCATCGCCGAGCCGTCGAGTACATGCGGAGCCCTCGTGGCGTTTCGTAACGAGTTGCAGGGAGGGGAGTTGGTGGTCGAATTCGATCGCTACGAGACCGAGCAGGTGTTGCTCAAACACCGTCTTCTCCCGTTGATCACATACGGCACCGTCCCCGATCTCGTCGCTCTCACGAAGCTGACAGTGACCGCGATCGAGGACGATCTCCAGGAGATCATCCTGTCCCTCGCTGAAGAGTGGAGAAGGACCGGTCAGGCGATGCCGGCCGACGCCGCCATGTTCAGCGGTATCCAGATCCACGGACCGGACGGAGTGAACTTCGTGTGGCCACTGGGTTCCCACATCGAAGCCGGCGGCGATCTCAGCGACTACGAGTTCACGGCAGCTGAGCCGGGCCCTGACCCCCGAGGCCGCGGAACACCAGCCTGAGTTGGCTTCGGATCATCGTCTCGACATCCCGAGCGGTCATCTCCGGCATCGACACGAACATCAGCGTCGCCACCGCAACGACCGAGTAGATCAGCACTGCTGCAGACCCCGAATCAACCGTGTCAGAGGCCATGCCGTGACCCTGCATGAGTGTGAAGACTTGTGAGATCTGCAGAATGCTTCTCTCGTCGAGAGAGACCAGGTCGGCCATCACAGCAGACTCAGCCGGGTCGAAGCCCGCGCGAAAGAGCTCTTTGAGCACGTCTCGGCCAAGCGCCATCATCGCGTCGGCATAGACCATGATCAGGGGCATCAGGACTTCGACCGGGTCACCCGAGGACAGATCGATCGTCTCGCCCGCATCGACCAGGGCGTGCTCTGTGTCCCTGGTGACGACCGCCAGGAGGACGGCGTTCTTGGTTCCGAAGTAGTTGTAGACGGTGCTCGCGGACACTCCCGCTTCAGCCGCAATCACCTCGATTGTCGACCCGTGGTAGCCGTTGTCCCGGAATGACCGGGCGGCCGCTGAGACGATCGAATCGAAGGTCTCGTGTTTCTTCTGTTCTCTGCGGCTCGTCAACGCTCTACCACCACATCAACGCTTTGTAGTCACTGCAAATCAGTATAGACTGAGGTGTTGCACCATCGAAGACTGTGAGGATGACGTGAGCGAACCGGCGGTCGTGGCAGAAGGCTTGACGAAGATCTACGGAGAGGGTGACACCGCAACGACCGCACTCGAGGATGTCTCATTCTCGATCAACCAGGGTGAGTTCGTCGTGCTGCTCGGCCCATCGGGCTCCGGCAAGACGACACTGCTCAATCAGATCGGCGCCCTCGAGGGGGCAACCTCTGGGAGTCTGGTTGTCAACGGTGCCGAGATCGCAGGCATGTCGGACAAGGAACGCACGGAGTACCGGCGCTCGACCGTTGGGTTCGTCTTCCAGTTCTACAACCTGGTACCCACACTCACGGCACACGAGAACGTCGCACTGATCGCTGAGATCACGGGCGACGAACCCGATGCCCGATCCGACACCGTGCTCGACCGCGTCGGCCTCTCCGACAGAACCGCGTACTTTCCCGGCCAGATGTCCGGCGGGCAGCAACAACGCGTCGCCATCGCCCGCGGCATCGTCAAGGATCCTCCGCTCCTCCTGTGCGACGAACCAACCGGTGCCCTCGATCTCGAAACCGGCCGCTCGATCCTCGAACTCCTGAAGTCGACAACCGCAGGGACAGATCGAACTGTCTTCCTCGTCACCCACAACTCGACGATCGCCGAGATGGCTGACCGGGTCATCCGACTGCGGGACGGCAAGATCGTCGGCGATGAGGTGAATCCGAACCCGGCTCTCCCAGTGGAGCTTCGCTGGTGAGCTACCTCTCGAAGAAGCGTCGCAGAGACATGCGCCGCCAGCGGTGGCAATTCCTCGCGGTCGGGGTCACGGTTGTCATCGGTGTCATGATGTTCGCCGCGACCTACGACTCGTATCTCAACCTCACCGCGAGCTATGAGCAGACCTACGATCGTCTCGCCTTCGCGGACATGACGATCACCGGCGGCGACGAGACTTTGCCGGAGACAATCGAAGCGATTCCAGGGGTTCAAACCGTCACCGTCCGGCACACGGCCGACCTTCCGATCACGATCGGTGATGAGACCCTCCGGGGCAGGATGATCGGCACTCCAGCAACCGTTCAGCCCGACATCAACAAACTCGACGTCCAGGAGGGCGAGTACCTCTCCACAGGTGACGACTTCGAGGCCGTCGCAGAAGTACACGTCGCCCGCACCTTCGATCTCGCTGTCGGAGACACCTTCACCGTCGTCGTCGGTCCCGGACAGGACTTCACCATCACCGGCGTCGCCGCCTCCGCCGAGTACATATGGCCGGCGGCAAGCACCCAGGAGATCTTCCCCGACCCCGAGCAATTCGGCGTCTTCTTCGTGGACGAGGAGCTGGTGGCCCAACTGCCGCCATCGGTCTCCGTGCGCGAGACCCTCGTTCTGTACGACGACGATGCAATCACCGAAGACGTCGACGCGGCCATCCACGACACGGCTACGGGTGCCGGGGCCACAAGCATTCTCACCCAGGCCGATCAACCCTCGAATTCCACGCTGCAACTCGACGTGGAAGGCTTCGGCGAGATGGCGATAGCGTTCCCGATCCTCTTCCTCACCGCGGCGGGAATGGCCGTCTACGTCCTACTCACAAGGATCGTATTCGCGCAACGCTCCATCATCGGAACGATGCGCGCCTCGGGAATGAGCGCACGCGAACTCCGCCGGCACTACCTCAGCTTTGGACTGTGGATCGGCACAGTCGGTGCCGTCGTCGGCGTGCTTCTCGGCACGGTCTCGGGTGCCCTCATGACCCGGATGTACACCGGATTCCTCGACATCCCCGACACCGTCATCGTGATTAGGCCGTCGACAATCATTGTCGGCCTCCTCTTCGGCGTGGTCGTCGGGGCGTTGTCGGCCCTCGTGCCGGCGCGTGCCGCATACAAGATCGAACCTGCCGAGGCGATGCGAGGAGCCGCACCGTTGATGTCCGGAGGGAAGAGCCTGTTGGAGAGGACCATTCCGCCCCTCTCCAGGCTCCCCGTACGAACCCGTATGACCCTGCGAGGCATGGGCCGATCAAAACGGCGGAGTCTCGCCACGGTGCTCGGTGTGGTGCTTGCCCTCGTCCTGATCCTCGCCTCGGGCGGGATGATCGACTCGATCGTGAACATGGTCAAGAAACAGTTCGAGGTGGTGTACGTCCAGGACGCATCCGTGATCGCGGCCGAACCGATGACCAAGGACCTTCTCGCCGAGATCGACGCAACCAGCGGCGTGACCCGGGCGGAACCCGTTGCCAGCTTCAGTGCATCCACCACCACCCACGGCGAGACGCTTGCAACAACGCTGCAAGGTTTCGAGGCCGGAACGCAGATGCATGGCTGGACGAATCCATCCGAGAGCCTCCCGTCGTCGGGGATGCTCGCCGGAGCCGGCATCGCCGACAAGCTGGGAGTCTCCGTCGGCGATCGGCTCACGATCGACCTGCCTACCCACGACGTCTCGATCGAACTCGAGATCATCGAGTTCGTCGACGAGCCGCTGGGTATCCCCCTCTACGCACGGTACGACGTGATCACCGAAGCGCTCCGCGAAGCCGGCGTCGACGAGCCGGAAAGCCTCATGGCGACACCGACCGTCACCACGGTGATGACACTGTTCGACCCGTCGATCGACCGGACGACCACGATCGACCGTCTCGAGGACGTCGACGGTGTGCTCGCCGTCCAGGATGCAAGAGCACTCTACAACATGGTGCAACAGTTCCTCGGCCTCGCCTACGCCTTCACTGGGATCATGCTCCTCTTCGGCGGGATCATGGCGTTCTCTCTCATGTTCAACACGATCTCGGTGAACATCGCCGAACGATCGACGGAGTTCGCGACGCTCAAGGCGAGCGGCATGTCCGACCGGACGATCGGATGGATGATCGTCGGAGAGAACCTGTTCCTGACCGTGCTCGGCATCGTCCCCGGCGTGATCCTCGGAGTCTGGATGGCCAGCCTCTTCATGGGCTTGTTCAGTAACGACTCCTTCAACATGTCGCTGATGATGAGTCCCTGGACCGTGGTCATCGCAGCGGCCTCGATGATTGCCGTGGCGTTGCTATCGCTCATCCCCGGCGTCCGCTCGGTCAAGCGCCTGGATATCGGGGCAGTGGTCCGGGAGCGGGCCGTGTAGAGATTTGCCGGTCAACCGGCTGGTTCTAGAGTGCGCCGCTGATCGGAGGACCCCTGTTTGAGCCAACAGAACACCGACCACTACCGCAAACTCGAGCACATGTACTTGAGCGCGCCCATCAACGACTTCTTCAGACCAACGATCCAGATCGAGCGGGGTCGGGCGGTGATCACGAACCCAGTTCGACGGGAACTGTTCCACGCTGCAGGGGCCGTCCACGGTTCGACGTATTTCAAGGTGCTCGACGATGCCGCATGGTTCGCCGTCAACTCGCTCGTGACCGACGTGTTCGTCCTCACGACGACGTTCACCACGTATCTCACGAGGCCGGTCACGTCGGGCACGCTCACGGCGATCGGGGAAGTGGTCAACGAAGGCCGCACCCAGTGGCTCGCCCAGGCCGTCGTTTGCGACGATGAGCAGCGCGAGGTCGGTCGCGGATCGGGCACGTTCGTGAGGAGCCGAAGTCCGTTGACACCCGAGATCGGATACGCGTAAAGGCACCACCTGGCCGAACACGCCCCTCAAGGACTCGACCTCTCCGGCCGATTCTCTATTCGGAGCCTCTTCCCAAGTTGGTGATCTCACTGGACATGACAACCCGACACGCAGCGGACGGCGGAGCCGTCGCACTCCAACCATCGACGGTTGCACGCATGTCTCAACAGACGGCGGTGGCCGAACTCGGTAAGGCTGCACTCGGCGGCCTTGCGGTCGATGACGTGTTCAGTCTGGCGATCGACCTGATCCGACAGGTCCTCGATGTCGAGCACGTCGAGATCCTCAACGAGTCTGGTCCCGGCGAATCACCACTCGACAGCGGTGCTGTGGGAAGCATGCGTGCAACGATTCCCGACGGCGACCACTCGTTCGGAGTTCTCGGAGTACGCGCTGGTGCCGATCGCCGGTTCACCACCGACGACGGGGACTTCCTACGGTCGATGGCCTATGTCATCGGAGGCACGGTCCAGAGCGATCGCGCCCGACAACAGATCGAACTCCATTCGACCGCCCAGGAACAGCGCCTCCGGTATCAGATCGCACTTTCGACATGTGCTCAAGCCCTTCTCTCAGCGACCGGCGATACCCGACTCGAGCACGCGGTCG
>JAMBLK010000136.1 GCA_023336855.1 Actinomycetes bacterium | reverse complement strand
GCATGAGCGGCGTCCTCAACCACAGGAATCTCGTGAGTGGCAGCAATCCCCATGATGCGATCCATTGAGGCTGGCTGGCCCCCGAAGTGGACGGGGATGATGGCTTTGGTTCGCGGTGTGATAGCGGCGGCTATGGCGTCTGGATCAATATTGAGCGTGTCCGGTTCACAATCAACGAGCACAGGGCGCGCACCTAGATGGATGACGACCTCGGCGGTTGCTGCGAACGTCATGGTTGGGACGATCACTTCGTCACCGGTGGTGACACCGAGCGCCGCTAGTGCCAGATGGAGTCCAGCTGTGCATGAGTTGACTGCTACGGCGTGCTCAGCACCCACATAGTCGGCGAAGCGCTGCTCAAATTCGCGTGTGCGTGGACCTGATGTCAACCATCCGGATCGGAGCGTCTCTCCAACTGCCGCGACGCCGATCTCATCGATGTCAGGCCTGAAGAATGGAATGTATGAATCAGACATCTTGCACTCCAGAATAGAGACGATATTCCACCATCTGCCGATCGCTGCCGCGGTGCAACTCGCCCGTGTTTTGGAAGCCGAGGCGCTTGTAGAAGGCTTGGACCGCGGCGTTTCCTTTCGCGTCTGTTGTCAGTGTCACTTCGGTCGCTCCCGTCGCAAACGCTTGGTTCGTAAATCGCTTGACCAGGGAAGAGCCGATCCCCTTGCCAGCCGCTGCTGGCCGGATGCCGATTGAAGCGAGCTCGCAAACGTCGCTCTGGTCATTGGCGGTCTGATCGCTGGCCCAGTCGGACCCCGCCCTGACCTGCAGAGCCAGGGCGGGGTGCCTCGCGAGAGCAGGGAGCGCGGCCCACCCCAGTGCCCATCGGTGGTGGCGGAACTCCTTGTAGAAGGAAGGTGGATTCATGAACCCGGCGATGAATCCGACGATTGCCCGGTGCTCGTCTTCCGCGACCAAGAAAACTCGACGCTCGTAATTGAGTACAATCTCGTAGTACCGGCGCAGGAATCGTGACCCAAGTCTGGTCATTGTGAACATCGGGAAGGCAGCGGTGTGAACGGCGATGATTGCGTCGATATCGATGGCTGAAGCTGATCGAATGACCAAGCCCTTCGATTGGCAATCGGCGGGCAGCGTCTGTTGAATGTCGGATGATTCCACTCGATCGAGAGATGCGAAGAGGTCGGACCACTTGGGGAGGATGATCTCTTTGGAAAAGAGATCGTGCCCGATGTCTCGTATCCGTTCGCGATCACTGCCGTGCTGAACGTAATGGCGGTACTCGGCGAGTATCGCGTCCGCAATCGCTTGGGGATCGGTAGCCTGACAGCATCGGCCGATGCCACACTGGTCCACGGTCTGAGCCGCTTCGCTCTCGCACTCCATCAGAAGGAGAAGGCGACAACCGGCTTCTACGTAGGCCATGACTTTGCTGGGATATGCCACTCGATACATCTCAGGGCGCAGCGGTACGAGTCCTAGCTGCGATTCGGCCAGTACGGCCATGGCACCGGTTATCGGCTGATGAGGAACGAATACCACGTTGTGGCCCATCATTGTTCCTGCCTGGCTCTGGAGCGACTCCATTTCCGACCCCGATCCCATGAAGACGAACTGGATCTCTTGTCGAGTCACGAGGATGCGCGCTGCGTCAATGATTCGTTCCAGTCCCTGGAAACGTCCCATGTTTCCGGCGAATACCACTCGGAACACTCGTTGTGAGGGCGGGAGCCCAACTGGCACTGACGCAGCGACGGATGCGGACTCAATGATGAAGTTGTTGATGATGTGGATGTTGTGATCAGGCAAGCCACGTCCGACCAGGCTGCCCCTCATGTCGGACGAAAGGACAACTACAGCTGAAGCGTTCCTGCAGTTGTTGCGATCTATGCGGAGGAGTGCCCGTGAGACGACTCCTGTCGGAATATCTCCGGATATGAGGCCAGCTTCTGGCTGAAGATCTTGGCAGTGGTAGACGTAGGACGCCCCTGTGAATCTCGTAACGAATCGGATCAGAGCGGCGAGGAAGACCGGTGGGGCGTTCGTGACGACAATTGTGTCGTACGCACGGTGGTGCCGCACGAGATGGCCAGCAACGCGGCCTAGGAATAGCGAAGCATCCCACGCCTGTTG
>JAMBLK010000135.1 GCA_023336855.1 Actinomycetes bacterium | reverse complement strand
TCCTGTGGGTCGTCGAGGTTCACCGTCCCACCCGCTTCGACGAGCAGGGCTCCCGACTTCGAGGCGAGATCGTATGACTTCCACGAGTGGGTACCGCGACGCTTCACCCTGACACCGAAGGTCCGACCTGAAACGCGAGCACGGGTCAGGCGTGCAATCTCGGAGGCAAGATGGTCGAGGTCGCCTGCTGCGATCTCTTCCATCTCATCGACAGACGCCACGCCGAACACACGCGTGGCCCGCTCAACGACCTCAGCGGAGCGCTCTCCCGGGTCGAGGGCGAACCGATGTGATCCCAGACGCTCTAGCGGCGCGTCACACCCCGCTTCGTCCAGCGCCAACTGAAGGCTCGTGAGGAGACGCTTGATCATCCGCGGTTGCGTACGCCGCGATTTGAGGAAGATGTCACCTGAGAGGGTGATGTGGATCATGACGGTTCCCCGGTCTTGCTGACCATCAGGATACGGACCGGTAGCCCGTTCTTCGGCGTCGCGACCGTCACGTCCAACGAGGAGACGTACGGACCTCGACGAGCGACGGTCCATCTGCTACCTGGAGCGCCTGTACGAGAATTGATTCGAGATCCTCCGGTTCATCGACACGGAAACCTTTGCCGCCGCACGAGTCGGCGAACGCTGCGAAATCCGGGTTGACGAGATCCGTCTGCCACACGGGCCGTAACGCCGAGACCTGTTCGCGGCTGATCTTCGCGAGTTCATCGTTGTTCAGAACAACGTGTGTGATCGGCATTCCGTACTTGACGGCCGTCGTGAACTCCGCCAGGTATTGCCCGAGGCCACCGTCACCTGAAATCGAGATGATCGGTCGGTCCCCCCTCGTCGCCGCGAACGCACCCATGGCAGCAGGAAGGGCGAATCCGATCGATCCGAGATAGCCCGACATGAGGACGTCCTGTTCGCCCTTCGACTCGAAGTAGTGTCCAAACGCATACGTGTTGTTCCCCACGTCGACGGTGATCACGGCATCATCCGGGGTGATCCTCCCCAGCACTTCGAACACACGGGCCGGATGCATCCATCCCCGCTCATCTTTCAGACTCGCCCGCCGCTTCTTCTCGATCCTCCAGAGCCTCCAGCGTTCCGCCACGGCTTCGCGAATATCGATCCGATCGCGGCCTTCGAGGCGTTCACCGATCTCATCGAGGAAGACGCCGATATCGCTGAGAATCGGGAGGTCCACCGGGTGGAACTTCCCGAGGGTCATCCGATCCACGTCCACCTGAATCGTGGTCTTCTTCTCGGAGATACCGGTGTGGTTCGAGAAGGATGCCCCGAGGACGAGCAGCACGTCGGCGTGACTCATCGTCGCCGCAGCCACACGCGTGCCCGACCGACCGAGGGTGCCGCACGCCAAGGGGTGGTCGTCTCCGATCAAACCCTTCGCTTTGAACGTCGTGACCACGGGAGCATCCAGCTTCTCCGCCAGGCGGATGACATCCCTACGATAGGCCCTAGCTCCATTCCCGGCGACGATGACGGGATGCGTCGCGCCTGCCAACAACTCGACGGCCCGCTGCACTTCTCGGCTCCGTGGCTCGATACGCGGATCGGCGAGACGGCCCGGCTTCGGACGTCGCGGAGCGTCGACCACTCCGTCCATCTCCTGCACCTCGTCCGGGAGGATCAGGTGACCCACGGATCGATCCACGATCGCGTGCTTCAGAGCCAACGCCATCAGGTCCGTTGCGTTCCCGGGGACAAGGACGGTCTGGCTCCACGCTGTTACCGCTTCGAACGCACGGTCGAGTGGGATCTCCTGGAAGGCGCCTGGGCCGAGTACCTGTGTGTTGACCTGACCGGTCAGAGCCAGGACGGGCGCTCGATCGACGTTCGCGTCCCAGAGACCGGTGATGAGGTTCGTCGCACCGGGTCCTGCGATGGAGAAACACGCCGCCGGCCGTCCTGTGAGCTTTCCATAAGCCGAAGCGGCAAACGATGCGGCACCCTCGTGACGCACCCCGTAGTAGTGCAGACGGCCATCGGCCTCTGCCGTTCTCAAGGCATCGGCCATGCCGAGGTTCGAGTGGCCCACCATGCCGAACACGGTGTCGACGCCCCAGTCGGTCATGACGTCCACCATCTGATCCATGAGCGATTCGCGTTCAGCAACAACCGGGATCCCGACACGTACAGAGTTCGGCGTCTCATCGATCGGGAACGGCGTTGCGGCATCGTCGTAGCCGCCCGGCGGCTCGCCTGTGACGGGGTCGTACTCGTATCCATGCCACGGGCAGATCAGCCACCCGTCTTCGATCGTGCCTTCCCCGAGTGGTCCGCCCTGATGGGGACAGCGGTTGTCGAGAGCGCTGAGACCTTGCTCGGTCCTGGCAAGACAGACCGAGCGGCCACCGGCGATGACGGCTGTCACCTCGTTGGTGGTCAAGTCGGCGGCTTCGACCTCGTGCCAGCGAACGTCATCCATACAGTTGCTCCCTCCGGATCCCTCGGCTCAACGGTAGACCGCCACGGTCGATTCCGCATGAGCCCGTGCCCGTCGTCCGGACCCCGAACGAGCAACAACCCCGAGGGGTGGTGCCCTTGGGGTTGTTGGTGTCGGAGAGAAGACTCGAACTTCCACATGATTTCTCATACATGGCCCTCAACCATGCGCGTCTACCAATTCCGCCACTCCGACGTGACGTCCGGAAGTATAGGAACCTCGAAGGCGAACCGGCGCGGGAGCGTCGGATCGGTTAGTAGACCTGCTGGACTTCCGGGAAGTGGCAGGCGACCCAGTGTCCCGGCTCCAACTCGCGGAACTCCGGTTCGTCAACGTCGCAGATCCCCGCTTCGGCCTTGGGGCAGCGAGTGTTGAACCGGCACCCGGGCGGCGGGTTCGTCGGTGAGGGGATGTCTCCCTCGAGCAGGATTCGCTCCCTGTTCAGTTCGATCTCCGGGTCGGGGATCGGCACCGCGGACATGAGAGCGTGCGTGTAGGGATGCATGGGCCGGTCGTAGAGCGAACTACGGTCGGCCATCTCGACCATCTTTCCGAGGTACATCACGGCGACTCGATCCGAGATGTGCCGAACGACGGAGAGATCGTGAGCGATGAACAGATACGTCAACCCGAACTCGTCCTGGAGGTCGTCCATGAGGTTCAGCACCTGTGCCTGGATCGAGACATCGAGCGCTGACACCGGTTCGTCGAGCACCATGAACGACGGATTGAGTGACAGCGCTCTGGCGACACCGATCCGCTGACGCTGCCCGCCGGAGAATTCGTGTGGATACCGGTTGGCGTGCTCGGGGCTCAGTCCAACGACCCTCAGGAGCTCTTTGACCTTCTCAAGTCGCTCTTGTTTCGTTCCCTCTCCATAGACGAGGAGGGGTTCCGCGATGATCGAAGCAACCGTCATGCGAGGGTTCAACGATGCATACGGATCCTGGAACACGATCTGCATGTCACGCCGGACCTGACGCATGACATCCTTCTTCGCCGTCGCGACGTTGACGATCTCGTCTTCGCCGCTTTCCGACTCCATCCGGAACCAGACATCTCCCGAGGTCGGCTGGAGGAGACGGAGCACCGAACGGGCCGTGGTCGATTTGCCGCAGCCCGACTCGCCCACGAGACCGAGTGTCTCACCCTTCTTGATCTGGAACGAGATATCCGACACCGCCTGAACGGCGCCGACCTGTTTCCTGAAGAACACGCCCTTGGTGATCGGGAATTCTTTGACCAGATGATTCACCCGCAGGATCACATCGTCCGGCAGATCCGAGGTGTCCGCAGGATCGGATGGTTCGACGACCGGATCGTTCTTCGTATCGGTCACGACGACACCTCCTCGGCCACAGGTGGCTCACCGGCCGTCATCTCGTGAAGATTGAGTTCTTCGGCATGATGGCATGCCGCTTGCTGCCCTGGATTGCCGACTTCTCGGAGAGCCGGAAGCACCCGTCCACAGATGTCGGTAGCGAAGTCACAGCGCGGTCGGAAGCGACAGCCCTGTGGGAGATTGATGACCGACGGAGGCGCTCCACGCACCGAGTGCAGCCGATCGCGCTGCTCATCGTCGAGTCGTGTCATCGAGCCGAGCAGCCCCCACGTGTACGGGTGTTGCGGGTTGTAGTAGATGTCGTCGATCTTCGCCGATTCGACGATGCCCCCGGCATACATGACCTGCACATCGTTGCAGAAGCCGGCCACGACGCCGAGGTCGTGGGTGATGAGCATGACGGCGGTGCCGCGATCCTCTGCGAGTTGCAGCATCAGGTCCATGATCTGTGCCTGTGTCGTCACGTCGAGAGCCGTCGTCGGTTCGTCTGCGATGAGCAGATCCGGGTTGCAGGAGAGGCCCATGGCGATCATGATTCTCTGTCGCATACCGCCCGAGTACTGATGCGGATAGTCCATCATCTGCGCTTTGGCGTTCGGGATATGGACGTCCTCGATCGCCTGGATCGCGATCTCGCGAGCTTC
>JAMBLK010000134.1 GCA_023336855.1 Actinomycetes bacterium | reverse complement strand
TCAACCGCGTTGCAGGCGCTCGACGCGACTCTCACGCCATCGGACTGTTCTACGGGATGTTCGAGTCGAACATCCCGACGTTCAATCCGGGCTGGGCGGGCCTCGGGGAACCGAACGACGAGTTCACCGACGTACGGCAATCGAGCCAGAGCCTGAGAGCACTGAGTATCGAACCGGTCAACGACACCACGTGGCCCCCACAGATTCCCTCCGACCACTGACTCCGAACGGGCCGTACAAACTGCTCCGAAGGATGTGGCGGTGCGCCATACTGACAGCCCGATCGAAGGAGCGATACATGAAGAGCAAGGGCACCGCGACATGGAACGGCGACCTGTTCAACGGTTCAGGAACGGCATCACTCGACTCCGGCGCTGCCGGTCCCTTGCCGGTCAGCTGGGCGAGCCGCACCGAGGCTGCCAAGGGAAAGACCAGCCCCGAGGAGCTGATCGCAGCTGCACATGCTGCCTGCTACTCGATGGCGTTCAGCAACATTCTGGCGGAAGCGGGCTATGTCGCGACGCAGCTCGACACGTCGGGTGTGGCGACGTTCGCCAAGACGGACGCGGGCATGCGGATCACGACGATGGCTCTGTCGGTGGTCGGCCAGATTCCCGGGATCGATGCAGAGACGTTCTCCAAACTGGCTGAGGATGCGAAGAACGGCTGTCCCGTCAGCAACGCCCTGGTCGGCAACGTCGAGATCACGCTGGAAGCGACGCTCGCGTAACCGCGGCATAGGCCGCGAGTACACAGCGACGATCGCGCGCACTTCACATAGATGACGGAGCCGCGGAATAGGGCAGTAGTACGTACTACTGCCCTATTTTTCCTCGGTTCTAGCCAACCCCGCTCATCTTCGAAGCGCCCTCACGGGTTCTGGTACTCGGCTTTGGGGCCCAGGTAGTACCACCAGTTCAAGATCAGGCAGATCACATAGAACGCAGCGAACGCGTAGAGCGCGTACTCCGGGGTCGCGTTCTTGATCTGCGCACCGAACTCCGAGGGAACGACGAAGGCCCCGTATGCCGCGACGGCCGAGGTCCAGCCGAGGACCGGCCCTGCCTGCTCCTGATCGAACACGATGGCGATCGTGCGGAACGTTGATCCGTTGCCGACACCGGTGGCGGCGAACAGGACGAGGAACAACAGGAAGAACGGAAGGAAGTAGTCCTCCGGTGTCGCCGACTGGTACGCCTGTTTCATGAAGTACGCGACACCGAGCGCACTAGCGATCATCGAGACCGCCACCCACTGGGTCACCTTCGCTCCTCCGACCTTGTCCGCGACCCAACCACCAACCGGGCGTATGAACGCGCCGATGAACGGCCCCATCCAGGCGAACGTGAGCGCCGATGGTCCGTTCGGGTTCACCAGGTCGTGAGTCATCACACCGTCGACCATCACGTGCTGGAAGCCGAAGATCACCTTGATCGCGAGCGCGAACCCTGCGGCATACCCGATGAAGCTCCCGAACGTCATCGTGTAGATGACGCTCATGATCCACGTGTGTTTGTTGTTGAAGACCTTGAACTGACGCTCCAGGTTCGGCTTGATGTCGCCCTTCAACAGTTTGAGGAGGAACACGGTCGCGACGATCACCAGGATGATCGTCGGGTACTTCGCCCATGAGAGACCAAGCCCCGTTGGAGAAGGGAGGATGATGAAGAGACCGGCGATGGCGGGGATGAAAGCCAAGCCCAGCATGCCGCTGATCTTCGCAAACGAACCGAGCGGACCACTGATGTTCGGAGACACGTGGTCGGCCCGGAGGTTGTCCATCTTGAACCAAGCCAGGAAGGCAAGCGGCACAAGGAAGATGAGCCAGACGAACCCTGCGTTCTGGATCCAGGTCGTCGTTCCTGCCGGGATCTTCCCGAAGATCCAACCGGAGGTCTTCTCAAGTGTGAGACCTGCACCGACGACGCCGACGGTCATCACGAGAGGGATGAGGACCTGCATCGTCGTCACGCCCGCGTTGCCCAGGCCGGCGTTGAGACCGAGCGCCAGACCCTGCTTCTTCTTCGGGTAGAAGAAGCTGATGTTGGACATCGACGATGCAAAGTTACCGCCGCCGAGACCGGAAAGGACGGCGAGCCCCTGGAACACCCAGAGCGGTGTGTCCTGCGACATGAGCGCGAACCCCGTTCCCGCAGCCGGGATCATCAGGAGAGCGGTTGTGAAGAAGATCGTGTTTCGCCCGCCCGCGATACGGATCAGGAAACTGCTCGGTATCCGGAGCGTCGCACCCGTCAGTCCCGCTATCGCGGACAACGTGAAGAGCTCACCCGTTGTGAACGGGAACCCCAGGTTGAGCATCTGGACGGTGATGATTCCCCAGTAGAGCCATACCGCAAAGCCGACGAGAAGGCTCGGGATCGAGATCCAGAGGTTCCGCTTCGCTACTTTGCTGCCCGTGCTCTCCCAGAAAGACTCGTCTTCAACGTCCCACTCGTAGATGTCGGCCATTCGTGTTCCTCTCCGATCTCGGTGCGGTCTCTGCCTTGCTGGCTCAGTTCGGGTCCTCTACGTAGCGTTCCCTATGCCTCCAGGTTTCCCTCTGCGTCGTGAGCGAACTGTCCCTCGAACGCACCTTTCGGCTCCTCGAGCATGAACAGGGTTATGACGAAGCTGACGAGCGCTCCGCCCGCCAGGATGAAGAAGAACGTCTTGGAATCGACGAGCGAGAACAGCACGAGGTAGATGACGGCCCCGACGTTTCCGTACGCACCCGCCATACCTGCGATCTGTCCAGTCATCCGATGGTTGATCATGGGGATGACGGCGAACGTGGCGCCCTCTGCGCCCTGGACGAACACTGATGCGATCACGGTGAACATGACGGCTACGACCAGCCACCAGATCCCGTCGAAGGTCGGCACGACTTCCTTGATGCCGTCGGAGTCGACCAAGCCGCTCCACTTCCCGATGAATCCCATCAGTAGGAACCCGATCGAGATTCCGATCATGTAGGTCAGCATCGTCCGTTTTCGGTTCGACATGCGGTCGGAGATGTAGCCGCCAAGCGGGCGGGCCCCGAGATTCACAAAGGCAAACGAAGCAGCGACGACCCCAGCGACCGTGGGTGTCACGATCGAGACGCCGGAGTCGTTCGTCAGGGGCTCGAAGACCATCTCGTAGAAAGCGGGGAGCATCGAGACCACCGCCAACTCCGCGCCGAAGTTGGCGAAGTACGTGGTGTTCAGTGCTGCGACACTCCCCCAGTGGTACTTCTCGTCCTCGGGGACACCGGCTCGCAGGTACGGCAGATTGATCTGCAACGTCTTGATGACGTGCGCGACGTAGAAGAGGAACAGCACGCCGTAGATAACCCACAAGGCCGTCTGCGAAAGAACCGGACTGCCATCGAGCTCAACTCCTCCGACCCTCCACGCCAACACCATGAGCGCCCCAACGAGGGGGAACGACATGACGAGGTACATGATGAGATCCCCGTAGGAGGTGACCATCATCGGTTCCGTCTTCTTCGACTTGTGGAGGTGTTCGCCTTCCGGGACGTCCCGGACCAGGAAGTAGTACATGACGCCGTAGACGCCCATGACCAACCCATTGATGGCCATTGCATAGCGCCAAGCGTCGGCACCGAGGCCGAGCCAGTCGCCCAGGAAGCTGATGGCGAACCAGGGCAGCGTCATCGCGGCGAAGGCGGATCCGAAGTTCCCCCATCCTGCGTAGAACCCCTCGGCCCTTCCGATGTACTTCGGCGGGAACCACTGGGCAACCATCTTGATCCCGATGACGAAACCCGCTCCAACCGAGCTGAGCACGAGGCGAGCGATCAGCAACTGCATGAACGTGTTCCCGAACGCGAACGCCACGGCGGGAATCGCCATCACGATCATCAACCCGGAGAACACCACGCGAGAGCCGTAGCGGTCGATGAGGGCCCCGACGATGATGCGTGCCGGGATCGTCAACGCCACGTTCGCGATCAGCAGGATCTTCACATGCTCATCGGTGAGCCACCCGACCGTATCCAACATGGTGGTCGCGAGCGGCGCCAGGTTGAACCAGACGTAGAACGTCATGAAGAACGCTATCCACGTGTAGTGGAGTGTCCGAATCCGTTCCTGACTGAAATCGAGCAGCTTCGGCGGTACCTCGCCGGTGGACGACGACTGACCGTCCTGGTTCATGTGTCCCTCTCCTCGAAGCCAGAGTCTCTCTCAGCCGGTGCCCTTCCCGACACCAGCGTGCGCGCGGCCTAGTTTGTACGGATGAGGTAGCAAACGTCAACTGTGGCGCTAAACGTTCAGTGCTAAGGTATCCATTGTGCAGGCCACACTCGGACGCAAGGGCGACTACTCGGTACGGGCAGTACTCGATATCTCCAATCACAACGGGGTTCGCAGGAAGTCCCGCGAGATCGCCGAGGAGATGGACATCCCGTCTCGCTATTTGCCGCAGATCCTCGCCAACCTCGTCGATCACGGCATTCTCACCGCCGAAGCAGGACCGACCGGTGGCTATCTCCTCGCCAGACCTGCCGGCGACATCACCCTTCTTGCAGTCGTCGAAGCCGCCGAAGGGCCCATCCACATCGATCAATGCGTGTTGAGGGGTGGCCCATGTGACTGGGAAACGTCCTGCCCGGTACACGTGCCGTGGAACCGCGCCTTGACCGCCTTGACCGAGCATCTTTCACAGACGACGTTCGGCGAACTGTCACTGCATTGCGCCCAGATCGCCGACGGCAGGTACGTGCTGCCGGAGGGCATGCCGCCACATGTCATCCCGACGCCGCGACGACCGAAGACCACGACCGATGGAGATACGCGCACGTGACCCCGTCATCGAAGGTTCGGAAAGACGCCACAGCGAGCCAACAAGTCAAGCATCAGACATCGAGCGAAGAGAGAAGGAAGACCGCATGAACCGAGCGGTGCGGCTGTTTTCGACGGCAGGGATCGTCTTGAGCCTGCTGGTGGTAGCGACGATCGTGTTGCTCCCCGGTCTGGCCAGAGCACAGGCAGAAGACGAGGGTCAGGTGGTCTACACGACCAACTGCTCATCGTGTCACCAGCCGGACGGACTCGGCATTCCGGGTTCGTTCCCTCCTCTTTCGGGCAATCCAAACGTACAAGACGCTGCGTACGTGAAGACGGTCGTCACCGGAGGCCTGAGCGGACCCATCGAGGTTCTCGGCGAGACCTATGACGGCGTCATGCCGCCATTCGCCAGTCTCTCGGACGCCGAGATCGATGCTGTGACCGCGTATATCCAGGCCGATGTCTTCGAGGCTGCAGGGGACGGCGAAACCCTCGAACCCGGGGACGCCGCAACAGGAGAAGCGGTCTTCCTGGGCGCCAACCGTCTCGAGAACGCAGGACCGGCGTGCGTTGGATGCCATACGGCTGCGAGCTATCAGGGTCTCAGCGGCGGCACGCTCGGACCGGACCTCACCGATCTGTCCGTGCGCTACGGCGGAGCAGACGCGGTTGCGGCTGCGCTCGCCAATCCGCCGTCGCCGACAATGCAGCCGATCTTCGTGGGAGCGCCGATCACCGATCAGGAGCGAGCGGACCTCGCTGCGTACTTCGACTCGATCTCGAACGCGGAGATCTCCCGCAGCCCCGTCGACCTCATGCTTGTGGGAGGCGTCATCGGAGCGATCGTCTTCTTCGCCTTGATGCTTCTTGCCCCACGGAGCAGGAAAACTGGATTTGCAGAGCAACTGAGGAGCCAACGATGACCAAGGAATGGATCCGGGACAGCGAGGCTCCAGCCGAGCGGAAGTGGGAAGAGTTCTACCGCAACCGCTTCCAACACGACAAGCGAGTGCGAACGACTCACGGTGTCAACTGCACGGGTTCGTGTAGCTGGGAGGTCTTCGTCAAAGACGGGATCGTCACCTGGGAGCTGCAGGCGACCGACTACCCGGCGCTCGAAGACGGCCTTCCCCCATACGAACCACGCGGCTGCCAACGCGGGATCAGCTACTCGTGGTACCTCTACAGCCCCATCCGGGTGAAGTTCCCATATGGCCGTGGCGCCCTGATCGACCTCTACCGCGAGGCGAAGGCCGTGTACGGCGACCCCGTCGATGCCTGGGAATCCATCATGAACGATCCGAAGAAGCGGAAACGTATCCAGACGGCCCGGGGCAAGGGTGGGTTCCGCCGCATGATGTGGGACGAGGCCCTCGAGATCGCGGCCGCTTCGGTCGTGTACACCACGAAGACGTACGGCCCGGACCGCGTCGCCGGGTTCTCCCCGATCCCCGCCATGTCACAGATCAGCTACGCGGCCGGGAGCAGGTTCCTCAGCTTGCTGGGTGGCACGATCTTGAGCTTCTACGACTGGTACTGCGACCTTCCTCCGGCCTCCCCCGAGATCTGGGGCGAGCAGACCGACGTTCACGAGTCTGCCGACTGGTACAACTCCCGGTTCGTCGCCGTGATGGGTGCCAATCTCAACATGACAAGGACCCCGGACTGCCACTTCATCTCCGAAGTCCGGCACGCCGGTGCCAAGCTGACGGTGTTCGCCCCGGACTTCAGCCAGGTCGCCAAGTACGCCGACTGGTGGATTCCCTCGAACCCGGGTCAGGACACGGCATTCTGGATGGCCGTCAACCACGTGATTCTCAAGGAGAGCTACGTCGACCGCCAGGTCCCGTACTTCCAGGACTACGTGAAGCAGTACACCGACATGCCGTTCCTGGTCGAGATCGACGGGTCGCGACCGGGCAAGTACGTTCGTGCGGACCTGATCGACGAATACGAGGATGCAGAGAACAGCGAGTGGAAGCTCCTCTGGTGGGATACCAACTCCGGCAGGCCGCGTATGCCCAAGGGAACGATCGGGTTTCGCTGGGCCACGGAGGACAAGGGCAAGTGGAACCTCGAACTCGCCGACGGTCTCAACGGTGACGCACTTGATCCGGAGTTGACGTTCGCCGGGACCAACGACGGGATCAAGCAGGTCGAGTTCGACAATTTCGGTGGCGACGGTGTCGTCAC
>JAMBLK010000133.1 GCA_023336855.1 Actinomycetes bacterium | reverse complement strand
GCGGTTGTATCGGCGAGGTAACTCCATACGAGAACACCCACGATGAATGCCAGAGCGCCCGCGGCACGAACCGTGTTGTACGGGAGTCGGACGTCGGAGTATGGAATTGGTGCCCTGGTGGACAGATCGAGCATCGTGTCTCCTTCGAACCTGTATCGGCACCATTGGCGGTTCGGTTGACGAAAACGACGCATGCCAAGCGAATCGGGTGAACTATTGGTCGCGTTGCTCGTTCAGCTGTTCAACGGCGGACTCCGGCACGCGAAGATCGCCCTTGCCGATTCCGACGCCATAGGCCCGCTTGGTGGCGCCGTGGTAGTCCGAGCCCCCAGTCGCTGCGATTCCAAGCTGGGCTGCAAGCTCGGTCAGGTGGACTCTCAGCGCTCCGTCATGCATTGGATGATGCGCTTCTATCCCGCCGAGCCCGAGGCCGGTGAGTTCGATGAAGGTTGATGCATACCCGTCACGGGTCAGGTTCATGGTCACTGGATGGGCAATCACCGGCACGGCGACTGACTCGCGTGCGAGGCGTATGGCGTCGCGAGCGGTGAGTCTTGTGCGTTCGATATATGCCGCTCCGCCGTCGTGCAGAAGATCGGTGAACGCATCGTCCCGTGACGCAATGTAGCCCTTCTCCACCAATGCGTCGGCAATGTGGGGCCTTCCAACGGAAGGCCCAGCGGCATGCCTCCGAACGTCATCGAGGGTGATCTCATAGCCGAGAGCATTGAGGCGCTCGACGATTCGCGTGTTCCGGTTGTTCCGCCCATCCCTCAGAGCGGAAAGCTCGGCCTGGAGCGGTCCCTCGCCCGGCTCGAGGAAGTACACAAGCATGTGGATCTTTGTGTTGCCGTGATCAACGGACAGCTCCACACCTGGGATGAAGCCCAAGCCGAGGTCTTCGGCAGCCAGCCGTGCGCGGTCGATTCCGCCGAGCGTGTCGTGATCCATCAGGGCAGCGTGGGTCAAGCCTGCGCGAGCAGCGAGCGCCATCACCTCTTCGGGTGAGTCTTCGCCATCAGAAACGCTCGAGTGGAGGTGAAGGTCGACCGTCAAGAGTCAGCCGGCGATGAGTTTGAGGGCTACGATCGCCGCCGCAAAAAAGAGAGCGTATCCGGCGTAGCGCTTGACGATCGCCATGCGCTGCTTGCGCGTGTCGGCTTTGCTCTCCTCAGCGCGCTTCTCCTCGCGATTCGCCCGCTGTCGTTCTCGTTTCTCGCTTGCCATGAGTCGAGTTTACCTCTGGACAGAAGCGGAGAGGATGTAGACGGATTCGAGCGGCGTCGACGGCGACGGGTCCGGACTGTTCGGGCTCTTTCCGAGTGGCACTGCAGCGATCAGTTCGAGTGTCTCGAGTCCGGATGTCACCTCACCGATGATTGTGTACTGCGGTCCAAGCCAATCCACGTCCTGGAACATGATGAAGAACTGGCTCCCGGTGGTGCCGGGTCCGGCATTGGCCATGGCTACAGTGCCACGCGTGTACGGCGCTGCCCCCGAAGGGAACTCATCCGCCAGTGTGTAGCCAGGTCCCCCGAGGCCAGTGGCCGTCGGATCTCCCGCCTGCATCATGAAGCCCGGGATGATTCGGTGGGACACCGATCCGTCGAAGTATCCGGACTCGGCGAGGAACGCGAACGAGTTCGTCGTTTCTGGTGCGATATCAGGACCCAATTCGATCACGATTGGGCCGCACGATGTGTCCAGGGTGACAACGGTTGTCCCCACGAGGGCCGCATCGCCGGGTTCGTCGAATTGCATGGCATCGACCGGATCCGGTTTCTCAGCACCGCATGCGGTCGGCTGATTCCGATAATCCGCGTAATCAGCTGGCACCGACGATGCGGGCGCCGTCGTCGAGATGGCTTCTGTGGTCGGTGGTGCTGCAGGCTCTGTGGTCGGTGGTACTGATTCTTCGCTGCTGCACGCGGCCACCAGCACAACAGATGCTGCGGCGACGGCGAGGATCTTCTTGATATGCATGTCCTGGACGCTAGTACGCGGGGCCTTGAACTGGCTCCGATCTGACGTCTGGCAACTACATCTACAATCCGCGCGATGGCATTGGTGGTTCAGAAGTATGGCGGGACCTCAGTGGCGAACGCTGAGAGGATTCGCAGCGTCGCCGTTAGCGTCGTTGATTCGTACAGAGCTGGGAACGGCGTCGTTGCAGTGGTGAGTGCAATGGGTGACCGCACCGATCGGTTGCTCGCACTCGCTGCGGAGGTATCGGGCAATGCGCATCCTCGCGAGATGGACATGCTTCTTACTGCCGGTGAACGGGTGACAATGGCCCTCGTCGCGATGGCTATCCAGGACCTGGGGGTCGACGCAACGAGTTTCACCGGGTCACAGGCGGGCATTCTGACCACGGGAAAGCACGGTGAAGCTGAAATCCTCGAGATTCGGGCCGACAGGGTGCGCGAAGGCCTTGACGATGGGAAGGTTGTCATCGTCGCCGGGTTTCAGGGGGTCGATCCCGATTCAAGGGACGTGACCACGCTCGGTCGTGGTGGATCCGACGCGACAGCAGTTGCTCTAGCGGCCGCGCTGGCTGCAGACAGATGTGAGATATATACCGATGTCGACGGAGTGTTCACCGCCGATCCACGAGTGGTCGCAAACGCGACCAAACTTGATGAGGTGTCGTATCAGGAGATGCTCGAGCTTGCATCCGCAGGTGCGGGAGTTCTAATGCCGAGATCGGTTGAGTTCGGAACACGGTTCAATATTCCCATCCACGTTCGGTCGTCGTTTCACGACGGCGCAGGGACCTGGGTCAAGGAGGAGACGATGGAACAAGCTGTTGTTCGTGGCAT